>JAFKLU010000102.1 GCA_017304105.1 Sphingomonadales bacterium | reverse complement strand
GATCTCGCCCGCGACACCGGCCTCGTCCATCCAGTGCCGGAGGGCGATCGCGGCGCCGACCGAGGCCGCGCCGAAGAGATTGTGGCCGCAGCCATGGCCCGCCGCCGCGCCGGCGATCGGCTGGCGCTCGGGCGCTGCCGCCTGCGCGAGGCCGGGCAGCGCGTCGAACTCGGCGAGAATGCCGATCACCGGGCCGCTGCCGCGCTTGTAGGAGGCGACAAAGGCCGTCGGCATGCCCGCCACGCCCGCCGTGACCGTGAAGCCCGCCTTGCGCAGTTCCTGCTGAAGCAGCGCGGTGCTGCGCGTCTCCTGATAGCCCAGCTCGGCAAAGCTCCAGATGGCGCGCGCATTGGCGTCGATGCGCGGCGCCTGCGCCTCCACGGCGGCGATGAGGGCCGGATGGTCGGCCGCCTGCGCGGCGCCGGTCAGCAGCATGGCGATGGGGAGCAATGGCAGGATGCTGGGCTTCATCGGTCTTCTTCTCCGGATGCCGCATCACCGCGGGCGACGGCGGTGGCGACGGCAAGGTTGGCGGTCACGTTGGGAACGGTGCGGATCATGTCGAGCAACCGGTCGAACGGCAGGATGAAGGCGGCGACGGCGGCCGTCTGCGCCTCTGCAATGCCGATGAGGGAGAGTACGCCCGACAGCATGAACAGCGCGGCGGACGGCACGCCCGCGGCACCCAGCGACAGCAGCACGGCCCCGACGACGAGCACGAGATAGTCGGCCGGCCCCAGCGCAATGCCGAAGGCCTGCGCCGAGAAGGTGCAGAGCAGCCCGACATAGACGCCGGTGCCATCCCGCGCGAGGCTCGCCCCCAGCGGCATGGCGGCGCTGACGACAGGGACCGGCAGGCCAAGCCGCTCCCGCGCGACACGCAGGCTGACAGGCAGGGTGGCCGCGCTCGACGTGGTCGAGAAGGCGACGAGGATCGCCTCCAATATGCCGCGATAATATTGGCCGAGCCGCATGCCGCCGAGCAGGCGGACCAGCGCCCCCTGCACGACCAGGATCTGGAACAGCGATCCGATGGCGAGGCCGAAGGCGAGCAGCGAGAGGTTCACGAACACCGCCAGGCCATGATTGCCGATCGCGCCCGCGACCAGCGCGAGCACGCCGAGCGGCGCAAGCTCCATGAACAGGCGGACGGCCCGCAGGATCGCCTGCGCCGCCGCTTCGGCAAAGACGACGACTGGCCGCGCCGCCTCGCCGATCAGCAAGACGCCGGTGCCGGTGGCCATCGCGAAGACGATCACCGAGAGCGTGTCGCCCGCCGCCAGCGCCTGAAAGGGATTGACCGGCACGATCGCCATCAGTTGCTCGCCGATGCTCCGCGCCGGTGCCGCCTTGCTCTGCGCATCGACCAGTATCGCCATGCCTTCGCCCGGCTGCAGCCAGGTGCCGAGCGCGAGGCCGATGCAGATGGCGAAGGTCGTCATCGCCACGAGCAGCCCTATGGTGCGCGCGCCCAGCCTGCCGAGCCGGGCCGGGTCGCCGAGCGCCGCCACCCCGCCGACGATCATCGCCAGCACCAGCGGCAACACCATCATGCGGATCAGCCGGATCCAAAGCTCGCCGATCCAGACGATCGCGCCCGCCCGTTCGCCGAGCAGCAGGCCGAGCACCACACCCGCGATCAGCGCGCCGGAAATGCGCTTCCAGAGCGCGATGCCAAACCAGCTCCGCAACGCCGCGCTCATGGCGCCGTCCAACGGTCGAGCCAGGCGTCCACCGTCTCATACCAGCGGATGGAGGCGGCCGCCCCGCTCACGCTGTGGCTCTCGGCGGGCATGACGAGCATCTCGCTCGGCACGCCCAGCCGCTGCGCGACGGCGAAGGCGGCGAGGCCCTGGTCGAAGGGCACGCGATAGTCGCGCCCGCCATGGGTGATGAGCAGCGGCGTCTTCCACTGCGCGACATGCGCCATCGCGTTGAACTCTTCCACGCCCTGCGGATTCTCCCAGGGCGTGCCGCCCATCTGCCGGTCTACATGCCATTGAATGTCGCTCGTGTAGACGCGCGAGTCGAGCGTCCCGGCATGCGCGACCAGACAGCGCCATGGCTCGTTCCAGACCCCCGCGATCCAATAGACCATATAGCCGCCGAACGAGCTTCCCATCGCGCAGCCGCGTTTGCCATCAAGGAAGGGATAGTCGGCGAGCGCGGCGGCCCAGCCCTTCTGCAGATCCTCCAGAACCCGGTCACCGCGATGCAGCAGCACATCATGCGCGAATTTCTGGCCGAACCCGGTCGATCCGTGGAAATTCACCATCACCGTCGCATAACCGCGCGCGGCCCATATCTGGGGGTTGCGGCCATAGCTCCATTCGTCCGGATAGACGCCGTGCGGGCCGCCGTGGATGAGGAAGATCACCGGATAGCGCTTGCCCGGCTCGCGATCGAGCGGCTCGGTGACGAAAGCCTGGACGGGGTCGTCATTCCAGCCCTTGAAGGTCATCGAGCGCGTCGGGGCCATCCTCACCCCGGCAAGCTGCGCCTCGGCCACATGGGTCACCTGCCGCAAGGCGCTGCCGTCCGCCCTTGCGACGAAGACCTGCGGCGGCGCCGCGAAGCTGCTGCGGATGAGCATCAGCCCCCGCGTCGAGACGCCGATCCCGGAGACGCCTCCGGCGGGCAGGCGCTCGACCTTGCCGGACAGGGGGTAGCGATAAAGCTCCTCCCCGCCATCATCGTCATTGCGCGCATAGATGGCCCGCCCGTCCGCCGACCAGACGATCTCGTTGGGCCAGCGATCGAGCGCGGCGCCAAGCTCGCGCACCGCGCCAGTCGCCAGATCGAGCACGCGCACCGACTTGCGGTCGCCGTCCGATCCCGGCTCGTTCGCCTGCGTGAAGGCAAGCCGCCTGCCGTCCGGCGAGAAGCCGGGATTGAGGAGCGATCCCTCCAGCTCCGGCAGCATCTCGCGCGGCGGTGCAATGGGATCGAGCGCAACCTCGAACAGGCGATGCGTCGTGCTGATATTGGGCGATACGCCCGAGCGCCGGGCCGCGAAGATCAGGCGCTTGCTATCCGGCGAGATGGTGAAGGCGCTCGACGAGCCGGAGGGGCGCGAGGGGGCGTCCGCCTCGAAGCCCGGCATCAGCGGCACCGCCGCGGCCCCCTCGAACCCGACCTTGAACAGGCCGTTATAGCGTCCGTCGCCATAGCTGTCGTAAAAGCGCACGGTCATCGTCTTGTAGAGCGTCGCCACCTGCGGCTTGCCGACGCGCTCGGCGGTGCAGTCCAGCGTCGGGCAATCGGGATAGACGCGGAAGGAGGCGACGGCGAAGCGCTCGTCCGGCGCGATCTGGAAGCTGCCGACATCGATCGGCGCCTTGCTGAGCTGGGCCGCCGTCCCGCCAACCGGCATCCGCCAGAGCTGCAGCACGCCCCTCGCGTCCGGCCCCCGGAAATAGAGCGTGCGCCCATCGCCCGACCAGGCCGGCATGTCCTGCCTCGCGGGTGCGCCTGCGATCTCGACATGGGGCGCTCCGGGCCGGTCCTGATCGGCGATCAGGATGTGCGTCGAGACCCGCGACAGGTCCGGTGAGATGGTGCGCACGACATAAGCGATATACCGCCCGTCGGGCGAGACGCTGGCATCGTTCAGCCGGTCCATGCGGGTCAGCAGATCGGCGGTCATGCCGCTTGTGGCCGCCCGCGCCATGGCCGGGGCGACGAGCGCGATCAGGGTGGCGAGCAGCAGGAAGGCCTGGCGATGAATGCGGGTCATGACAGCTCCGATAGTGCGATGCGCGGCCCCTGCTGAGCCGGTTCGAGATAGTGGCAGGCCGCCTTGCGCCCGGCGCCCGCCGGCACGAGCAGCGGCTCCTCGGCGGTGCAGAGCGGCAAAGCCCGTGGGCAGCGGCCGTGGAAGCGGCAACCGGCGGGCGGCGCGGCGGGATCGGGCGGTTCGCCGGCGAGCAGCGCGTCCTGCGGCGGCACGCCGTCGATCCTCGGCACGGCCGCGATCAGGCCGCGCGTGTAGGGATGGCGGGGATTGCGCAGGATCTGCCCTGTGTCGCCGATCTCGACGAGCTTGCCCAGATACATGACCGCGACCCGATCGGCGAGCTGTTCGACGATGGCGAGATCGTGGCTGATGAACAGCATGGCGAGGCCGAGTTCGGCACGCAGATCGGCCAGGAGATTGACGATCTGCGCCTTGACCGACACGTCGAGCGCGGAGACGGCCTCGTCGCACACGAGCAGGTCCGGGCGCGCGGCGAGCGCGCGGGCGATGCCGATCCTCTGGCGTTGACCGCCGGAAAATTCATGCGGGCGCCGCTCGGCCGCCGTGCGCGGCAGATGCACCAGATCGAGCAATTCGAAGACGCGCGCGCGCACCGCCCGCTGGTCCCCCGCCCACCCCAGATGGACGAGCGGCTCGGCGATGATCTGCTCGACGCGCAGGCGGGGATTGAGGCTTCCATAAGGGTCCTGGAACACCATCTGGATGCGGCGGCGCAGCGGGCGAAAGGCGCGCGGCGACAGCGTGTCGATGCGCATGCCGTCAAATCGGATGGTTCCCGCGTCGCGCCGTTCGAGCTGGACGAGGCAGCGCCCGATGGTCGACTTGCCGCAGCCCGACTCCCCGACCAGCGCGAGCACCTCCCCCGCTTCGATGGAGAACGAGACGTCCGATACGGCCTGGACGAACCGCCCGCGCGCCACGCGGTAGCGCTTGACCAGTCCCTCGACCTCCAGCAGCGCGCTCATGCCGCGCCCCCGGCGAAATGGCAGGCCACGCCCGTCGCGGGGGGTGGGCTTGCGCAGATGGCGGCGGCCTGTGGACAGCGCGGCGCGAAGACGCAGCCTGGCCCCCGCTCGTTCAGCCCCGGCGCCGTCCCCGGAATTTCGGCGAGCCGCGCCCCGCGTCCGGCGCCGAACCGGGGGATCGCGGCGATGAGACCGGCCGAATAGGGATGCCGGGGATGCGCGAACAGCCGGTCGGCCGGGGCCTCTTCCAGCTTGCGGCCCGCATACAGGACGACGACCCGCCGGGCCATTTGCCGCACCAGCGCGAGATCATGGCTGATGAGAAGCAGGGCGACCCCCGTCGCCTCCTGCAAATCGCGCAGCAACGCGACGATCTGAGCCTGGACGGTGACGTCGAGCGCTGTCGTCGGCTCGTCGGCGATGATCATCCGGGGCCGGCCCGCCAGCGCCATGGCGATGGCCACGCGCTGGCGCATGCCGCCGGAAAGCTGGTGCGGATATTCGTCGAGCCGTCGCGCCGGCGCCGTGATGCCGACGGCCGCGAGCAGATCGGTGGCGCGGGCGCGCGCCGCCTGTCTGGTCTCGCGATCCGCTGCCGGCAGCCCCTCGATCAGCTGGCGACCGATGCTGAGCACCGGATTGAGGCTGGTCATCGGCTCCTGAAAGACCATCGCAATGTCGCGGCCCCGGCGCAATTGCCGTTCGCGCGGCGGAAGCGTCAGCAGATCGATCCCGTCGAGCCGGACGGCGCCCGTGACGCGCGCCGATGCGGGCAGCAGGCCGAGCATCGCGAGCGAGGCGACGGACTTGCCGCTGCCGGACTCGCCGACCAGCGCGAGCGTCTCGCCCGCCTCCAGCGCGAAGCTCAGCCCCTCGATGGCGGGAAGTCCGCCGAACGCGACATGCAGGTCCTGGATGTCGAGCAGCGGCATGGTTCAGGCCCCTCGCGGATCGAACCGGTCGCGCAGCGCATCGCCGACCAGATTGACGCCCAGCACCGTCACGCACAGGAACAGCGCCGGAAAGGCGAGGATGTGCGGCTTTACCTGCCAGAGGCTGCGCCCTTCGGCCATGATGTTGCCCCAGCTCGGGATTGTCGGCGGGATGCCGGCCCCGATGAACGAGAGCACCGCCTCCAGCATGATCGCCGACGCGCCGATGAAGGAGGCCTGCACGAACAGGGAGGCGGCGATGTTGGGCAGGATATGGCGCAGGAGAATGGTCGTGGTGGGCGCGCCGCTGACGATCGCCGCCTGCACGAAGATCTGCCCGCGCACGGTCTGCACACTGGCCCGCGCGAGGCGGGCGACGCGCGGCAACTCGGCGAGGGTGATCGCGGCGATGACATTCCAGAGCGAGCCGCGCATCACCGCCATCAGCGTGACGGCCAGCAGGACGGGCGGGATCGACATGAGTCCATCGATCAGCCGCATGATCACGCCATCAAGTCCGCGGACATAGCCTGCGATCATGCCGATGATCGTGCCAGCGGCGGTCGCGGCCAGCGCCACGCCGAGCCCGACCAGCAGCGAGACGCGCGCGCCATACAGGACGCGGGTGAAGAGGTCGCGGCCAAGCAGGTCGGTGCCGAACGGCCGGGCGAAGCTTGGTCCCAGTGCGCGCTCGGCCGGCAGGATCAGTCCCGGATCGCGGTCGCCGCCGAGCAGCGGCGCCGCCACGGCGAGAAAGGCCATGGCGAGCAGGATGGCGAGGCCGAGGGCCAGCGGCACCGCGCCGCGCCGGCTCATTGCCGCACCCGTGGGTCGATCGCCGCGCACAGCAGATCGATGAGGAGGTTGATCGCCACGAACAGGAAGGCGAGGAACAAAGTGACGCCCTGAATCACCGGATAGTCACGGCGCAGCACGGCATCCACCGTCAGCCGACCGAGCCCCGGAATGCCGAAGACCGTTTCCGTCACCACCGCGCCGCCGAGCAGCACCGCCGCGCCCATGCCCATGATGGTGAGGATCGGCGTCGCGGCGTTGCTGAGGCCATGGACGATCACGATATAGGCCTCGTCCAGCCCCTTGGCGCGCGCCGTGCGGATATGGTCCTGCGCGAGAATCTCCAGCATCGTCGCGCGGGTGATCCGCGCGATCAACGCGGCATAGGCGAAGGCAAGCGTGGCGGCGGGGAGGATGATCGTGCGCAGGAAGCCCACGAAGTCGACAAAGGGCGAGGTGAAGCCCTGCACAGCAAACCAGCCGAGGCGGTAGGCGAAGAGATAGGCGAGCAGATAGCCGATCAGGAACACGGGCACGGAGAAGCCGAGCACGCCGCCGATCAGCACTGCGCGGTCGGCGATCCCGCCCGGCCGACAGGCGGCGAGCGTGCCGGCCGGGATGCCGATCGCGCCGGAGATCAGCATGGCCGTCAGCATCAGCATGGCGGTCGCGAGCACGCGCTGGCCGATCAGCATCGAGACGGGCAGGCCGGTGAACACCGAGGTGCCGAGATCACCGTGCGCGAGCCCCGCCAGCCAGTGCAGGAAGCGCTCAAGAAAGGGCCTGTCGAGCCCCAGCGCGATGCGCAGCTTCTCGATGTCCGCGGGCGAAGCGGCGTCGCCGGCCATCACCGCCGCCGGATCGCCCGGCGCCAGATAGAGCAGGGCGAACACGAGCAGCGCCACGCAAAAGGCGACCGGGACTGCGGCGGCGATGCGGCGGATGGCGTAGCCGAGCATCAGCCGGCCCCCGCGTGAAGCGGATAGAGATGGGCGGGCGCGCGGCGGAAATCGAACCGCGCGATGTCGAGCGCGGCCGGGCCGGGGGCGTCGCAGGCAATGATCTGCTTGAAGCGACCGGCATAGGCGGCGCGAAAATGGTTCTTCGCCTTGATGCAGACGAGATCGAAGCTGTCGAGATCGAGCGCCAATGCGTCCAGCAGGCCGGGATCGTGCGGCGACGCAATGGCCGTCGAGACCACGACATGGACCGCGCTGTCCTCGATGCGCAGCAGCGCGAGCTGCCCGAAATCCATCCAGGGGCCGCAGATGAACGGCGGCCGCGCGGCAAACCGGCCGGAAGCGAGCGCCACCACCCGCGCGACAAAGGGCACCGGCTCGCCAAAGGCGGCGCTGCGCGTGCCGCCGAGCGTGCCGGCGATCCGGCCGCCGCATCCGGTCCGTCCGGCCGCCTCGACCAGCGCCGGATCGCAATGATAGAGAAGGAGGCTCGGCACCTGCCGCGCCCCGGCGAGCAGGGCGCGCAGCAATTCGGGCGTGTCGGCGATCCCGCCGGAGAGGGGATTGTCGCCCGCATCGACCAGCGCGACAGGCCGCTCCCGGCAGGCCAGCGCCTGCGCGACCGCCTCGCTCGCCGTGGGCAGCGCCGTGAAGAAGCGGTCGCGCCGCGCATCGATTGCCGCGCAGAGCCGCTCCGCCGCCGCGCGCGCCAGCGCCGGGTCGTCATCGGTAAAGACCATCGCGCCGGCCCCGGCCGCTGCGGTATCGGCATAAGCGAAGCCGCCGAACGGCACCGCCTCCAGGATCGCGCCGCCGATCATCGCCGCCGCCTCCGCTTCGATCTCGGCCATCGGCCCGGCATCGGTGCGCATCTCGATCGAGGGCAGGATCGCGCCGGCCTTGACGATGGCGCCGACCGGCCGGATTTCGCCCGCCGCCGTGCGCGCCAGCAGATCGAGCACGCGCAGCGCCGTCTCGCGCTGGTCGACATGCGGGTGAGTCTTGTATCCGCTCGCGACCGTCACCAGCGAGGCGATCGCCGGATCGAGATTGGCGTGCAGATCGAACGAGACGCCGAGCAGCGCATCGGGGCCGATCGCCGCGCGCACGCGGCCGATCAGGTCGAGATCGGCAAGGTCGCGCCCCTCGACCATCATCGCGCCGTGCAGCGCCAGATAGACCGCATCGAACCCCTGCCCCGCCAGCCCCGCGACGATTTCGTCCACCACGACCTCGAACAAGGCGGGCTCGATCGGCCCGCCCGGCGTCGCCTGGGCAAGGCGCAGGAAGCTTATCTCCCAGTCCGGCCGCGCTTCGCCGAAGGCGAGGACGCCGCCCATCTCGGTGGGCGTGCCGGCAAAGGCCGCCGCATCGCCAGCGCACCAGACCGCCGCCTCGAAATCGGCCCGGCGCGTCGCGATCGGGGAGAAGCTGTTCCCTTCGTGGGAAAACATCGCGACGGCGAGCCTAGGCATGGCCGGCGCGCTCCACGTTCCAGAACAGCGGCAGCCCGTGCAGCAGCCCGGTGAGTTCGGCGCGGCAGGCGGTCGGCATGTGGAACTGGCCGAGCGGCACATAGGGCACGTCGATCAGCGCCTGGAGCTGGATGGCCTGCGCGATGCGCCGCTGGGCATCCGCATCGCTCTCGCGCATCCAGTCCTGGCGCAGCGCCTCCAGACGTGGCGCGGTCGGCCAGCCGAACCAGGCCGCCTCGCCATTGCCGTGCAGCGAGAGGTGGCCCGCCGGATTGAGCAGATCGAGCCCGGTCCAGTGCGTAAAAAAGACGTTCCAGCCGCCCTCGGAGGGATGCGCCCGCCGCGCCCGCCGCTGGATGAGCGCGTTCCAGTCCATCACCTGATAATCGACCGCGAAGCCGCAGCGCCGCAGCAGGTCGGCCCCCACCTCGGCGAGCGCGCGCAGGATTGGCGGATCGGTGGTGCCGAGCACCACGACCGGCTCGCCGGCATAGCCCGCCGCGCGGATCTCGGCGCGCGCCCGCGCATAGTCGGGCGGGCCGTCCCACAGGTCGAGGCCGGCGTCGGTGGCGAGCGGCGTGCCGGGCGGGAAGATGCCGACGCCCGCGCGGCGCGCTTCGGGCCCGAAGCCGGCCGCTGCCAGGAACGGCTCCTGCCGCACGACCCGGAGCAACGCGCGCCGGATCGCCGGATTGTCGAAGGGCGGCCAGAGGTGATTGGGGCGCAGAACGGCGATGGCGCCGGTCGGGTCGATCTCCGGGAGCGCCAGCGCCCGGTCCTGCGCGATCAACGGCAGCAGATCGAGCGATGGCGTCTCCAGCCAGTCGATCTCGCCATTGCGCAGCGCGATCGAGGCCGTCGCCGGATCGGGGATGACAGTCCACTCGACCCGCTCGAACCGCGCGCGCTTCGGCCCCGAGGTCCAGGCCGCCTTGCCGCCCTCACGCGGCACATAGCCGCCGAACCGCGCATAGGCCGCCCGCGCGCCGACGATCCGTTCGTCGGGAAGGAAGCGATAGGGTCCGCTGCCGACCACCTCGGCGACCTGGACGAACGGGCTGGTCAGCGCATGCCGCTCGGGCATGATGAATGGCACGTTCACGCCGACCTTGGCGAGCGCATCGGGCAGCAGGGCGAAGGGCTCGCGCAGGCGAAAGACGATGTCGCGCTCGCCCTGCGCGGTCACCTCGTCGGCGGCGGCGAACAGGGCCTGCCCCATCGCGTCGCGCTGGCTCCAGCGCGCAAGGCTCGCCACGCAGTCGCGCGCGCGCACCGGCGCGCCGTCATGGAAGCGCAGCCCCTCGCGCAGCCGCAAGGTCCAGCGCCGCCCGTCGGCCCCGCACTCGAATCCCTCGATCATCTGGGGCTGCGGCCGGAAATCGGCATCGAGGCCGAACAATGTGTCATAGACGAGGAAGCCATGCGTGCGCGTGACGCCGGCAGTCGTCCAGATCGGGTCGAGCGAGGCGAGATCGGCCTGTGGCGAGAAGCGCAGCAGGCGCGCGTCCCGCCGGGGTGCGCAGGATGGCAACACGGCGGTGCCCAGCATGGCGGCAGCGCCACGGATCACCGCGCGCCGCCGCATGTCGGGCAGAACCGTCATCAGGCGGTCCGGGGCATGAGGTCGCGGCAGACGCTGTCGACCGAGGCGCCAAGCCGGTCGACGATGGCCGCAATGTCGCTCGCCTGCGCGATATAGGGCGGAGCGAGCAGGATGTGGTCGCCGCGCACCCCGTCGATCGTGCCCGATCCCGGATAGCAGGCAAGGCCGAGCCGCAGCGCGGCCTGCTTGATCCGCTCGGCCACGGCCAGTTCGGGCAGGAAGGGCGTCCCATCCTCCGCCGCCAACTCGATCGCCATCAGCAGGCCGCGCCCGCGAATGTCCGACACATGGGGATGGTCGCCAAAGCGCGCGGTCAGCGAGCCGGCGAGCAGCGCGCCCATCTCGACCACATTGGCGAGCAGCCCTTCCTGCGCGACCGTCCGCTGCACCGCCAGCGCCGCGGCGCAGGCGAGCGGATGCGCCATATAGGTGAAGCCGTTCATCAACCGGCCCGACCCGGCCGCAACCGCATCCATGATCGCACGGC
>JAFKLU010000101.1 GCA_017304105.1 Sphingomonadales bacterium | reverse complement strand
CGACCCTGCGTGAAGAAGGCTGCTTAAGCGATTTGTGCGTCTGTCAGTCCCGGCGGCCCTGATGCGATTACGCGGGGCCTCACGCGGCTCGGGATTGCGCTGACTGGAGAAGCCATACGCCGGACGCTGGAGCGCCACTTAGTGTGCATTGCAGCAGAATGCAAGAAAATTAGGGCAAAGGGCTGTTTCCTCCCCGAGCCTAAGCCCGGGGAGGAACGATCAGGATCAGGCCCGTCCGCAGAGCACCTCGCCGATCTGGATCGCGTTGAGCGCGGCGCCCTTGCGCAGATTGTCGCCCACCACGAACAGCGCGAGGCCATGGTCCACCGTGCGATCCGGGCGCACGCGGCCGACGAACACCGGGTCCGCGCCCGTCGCTTCCAGCGCGTTCGGCACGTCGCTCACCACCACGCCCGGCGCACGGGCGAGCAGGCCGAGGGCGGTCTGCACGTCGATCTCGCGCTCGAACTCGGCGTTGATGGAGAGGCCATGGCCGGTGAAGACCGGCACGCGCACGCAGGTGCCCGAGACGGGCAGGGTGGGGATCTCAAGGATCTTGCGGCTCTCGTCGCGCAGCTTCAGCTCTTCCTCGGTATAGCCGTCCTCGCCCAGCACATAATTGAGCGGCACGATGTTGTTGGCGATCGGCACCGCCCACTTCTCGGGCGCGGGCACGAACTCGCCGTCGCCATGGAAGGCCAGCTCGCGGGCGTGATCGCCCACCGCGGCCTGCTGCCGCGCCAGCACGTCGATGCCTTCCATGCCGCCGCCCGACACCGCCTGATAGGTGGCGACGATCAGGCGCTTGAGGCCGGCCGCCTCATGCAGCGGCTTGAGCACCGGCATCGCGGCCATGGTGGTGCAATTGGGGTTTGCGACGATGCCCTTGGGCAGATTGGCCAGCGCGTGCGGGTTCACCTCGGCAACGACGAGCGGCACTTCCGGGTCCGAACGCCAGGCCGAGCTGTTGTCGATCACGATTGCGCCCGCCGCGGCGACCTTGGGCGCCAGCGCCTTGCTCGTCGAGCCGCCGGCCGAGAAGAAGACGATGTCCAGCCCGGCGAAGTCCGCCGTGGCGGCGTCCTCGACGGTGACCTGCTGTCCGTTAAACTCGACTTGCGAACCGGCCGAGCGCGCCGAGGCGAACAGGCGCAGCGTGCCGACCGGGAAATTCCGCTCGGCGAGCAACTGGCGCATCATCGAGCCGACAAGGCCGGTGGCGCCAACCACGCCGACATTCAGACGGGCATCGGGGGAAAAACGGGCAACCATGTTCAACGTCTCCTTCCTGTGGGCGGAATAAGGCGCGGTGCTCAGGCTTCCTGTCGAGAAACTTGGGCCCCGCGCTCGTCCGCGGGGCTCTGGTCCAGATGGTCGGGGCCTTCAGGCCACGCGCGCATCCGAAACCGCCCCGCGAACGCGGGTCGGTTTGCTAATAATCGGCTTGGCGATCATCATGGACATCGCCGGCGCCCCTAGCGGCGAAATGCCGGGAAGTAAACTGCGCTGTAGCGGAAAATTTCCCGGCGCGCTTCTAATGGTCGTTCTTCGCGAGGCTCTCGTTCATTCGCGCGATCTGCTCGGGCGTTGCCTCGGTCTGATAGCGCGCCTTCCATTCGCTTTGCGGCATCCCGTAGATGAGCGCGCGCGCTTCTTCCTTGCCGAGCGTGCCGTCCGCCTCGGCGATCCAGTCCGCGAGGCAATTGCGACAGAAGCCCGCGAGCCCCATCAGATCGACATTCTGTGCGTCCGTGCGATGGCGCAGATGGTGGACCAGTCGTCGAAAGGCTGCCGCCGCCGTCTTGTCATCGAGCGCCTCTATCGTCATTGCTTGCTTCTCCGCTTAGGGTTCGAACGATTATCAGTCGGTTCGGACAGTCGCCGCTTGGCTTTTGCCATTTGGGTAGGCATCTGGCTGACGCAAGAGGACGCATGAAGAAGTTCGCACCCCGCACCCGCAAGACCCGCATTCTCGCCACGCTTGGCCCGGCCAGCAGCAGCGAGGAGATGATCCGCAAGCTCTTCCTCGCCGGCGCGGATGCCTTCCGCCTCAATATGAGCCATGGCGTGCATGAGGGCCATGCCGCCAATATCGAGCATATCCGCGCGCTGGAGCGCGATTATGGCCGCCCGACCACGATTCTTGCCGACCTGCAGGGGCCAAAGCTGCGCATCGGCACCTTCGCCAAGGGGCCGGTCCTGCTGGAGAAGGGCGCGCGCTTCCGCCTCGATCGCGATCCGACGCCGGGCGACGCGAAGCGCGTGGCGCTGCTCCATCCGGAGATTTTCGCCGCCGCGCAGGCAGGCACGCGCCTGCTGCTCGATGATGGCAAGCTGGTGCTGCGCGTGCAGTCGACCAGTGATGACGAGATCGAGGCGCTGGTCGAGGTCGGTGGGCTCATCTCGGAGCGCAAGGGCGTCAATGTGCCCGACGTGCTGCTGCCCATGGCGGCGCTCACCGACAAGGACCGGCGCGATCTCGCCTTCGCCATTGAGGCGGGCTGCGACTGGATCGCCCTGAGCTTCGTCCAGCGGCCGCAAGACCTTGCCGAGGCGCGGCGGCTGATGGGCGGCTACGGTCAGCTCCTCGCGAAGATCGAGAAGCCGGCGGCCGTCGCCCGCCTCGACGAGATCCTCGAAATGTCCGACGCGGTGATGGTCGCGCGTGGCGATCTGGGCGTCGAGCTGCCCCCGCAGGCGGTGCCGCCCTTGCAGAAGCAGATCGTCGAGACCGCGCGGCGGCTCGGCAAGCCCGTGGTCGTCGCGACGCAGATGCTCGAATCGATGATCAAGTCGCCCACGCCCACCCGCGCGGAAGTCTCGGACGTCGCGACCGCGGTCTATGACGGCGCGGACGCGGTCATGCTCTCGGCGGAGACGGCGGCGGGCGACTGGCCGGAGGAAGCCGTGGCGATCATGGATTCGATCGCGCACAGCGTGGAGCATGATCCGGGCTATCTCGACCGGCTGCACTTCACCAAGACCATGCCCGATCCGACCACGTCGGACGCGCTCGCGGAGGCGAGCCAGCAGATCGTCAACACCGTCTCGGCCAAGGCGATCGTCTGCTTCACTTCCTCCGGCAGCACCGTGCGGCGCGTGGCGCGCGAGCGCCCCTCCGCGCCGATCCTCGCGCTCACGCCGCGTGGCAGCACGGCCCGCCGCATGGGCCTCATGTGGGGCGTCCATGCGGTGCGCACCAAGGATATCGGCAGCTTCGAGGAAATGATCGGCAAGGCCAAGCGCATGGCGCTGCGCCACGGTATCGCGGCGGGAGGGGACAAGATCATCATCCTTGCCGGCGTCCCCTTCGGCACGCCGGGCTCCACCAACGTGCTCCATGTCGCGACCATCCGTGGCGACGAACTCAAGGTGCACGGGGAAGGGTAGAAGGTTTCGCGGGCGAATCGGGGGCTGCTGCGGAGCGAGGAACACTGCCTCGTTCCTCCCCGCTGCCCGTTTTGCTTCCGCGCCGGACAAGACTGCGCGGCGCGCCCGTGTAGCATCCCGCCCGAATGAAAACCCGTGCCTGATTCGCGGCCCGGGTTCAGGGAGAAACAGGATGGCGACCGCAGCGGTGGACGACGCGCTCAGGATCGACTCGCTGCGCACGCTCAAATTCGCGGTGTCGGACTGCGACAAGTCCCTCGACTTCTACGAGAAGGTGTTCTTCGCCCAGCGCCTGCCGCAGGCGGACCATCGCGACGCGGACGGCAACATCTATGCCTATGTCTGCCAAATGCCGGGCCTCGGCACCCTGCTCGACCTGCGCCTGCTGCCCACGCACGCGGCGGCGGCGCGGAAGATGGACGTCATCTCGCTGGCGGTCGAGTCGCGCGACAATCTGGAGGCCTGGGTGAAACATCTCGACGCGGTCGGCGCGCGCCACAGCGGGATCATCCCGACACGCCTGTCCTTCTGCGTCGTGATCGAGGATCCGGACGGGCGCTACATCAAGCTTTTCGCGCGCCAGGGCCATGGCCCGGAAATTCCGGGCGACATGCAGAACCCCTGGCTGCAGAACTGAGAAAACAGGCGCCGTGCCCTCGCGGCAAGGCGCATGAAGCGAGGACGGCCTGATCCATGGATGAGGCCGCATCTGCCGGGGGGCGGGGGATGGCGCGGCCGGGTGCTTTCACAGCGCCTCGGCCGCGCCTTTCGGTCAGGCCGCCACCGTCTCCGGTTCATAGACCCAGAAATTCTCGCCGAACCGCGCGTGCAGCTTGCCGAGCAGCTCCTTCTGGATATCCTTCACCCGCGCGGCGGTGGTCAGCTCGGCTTGGTCCACTTCCTCCCATGTGAGGCTGGTCTTGTCCTCGTAGAGATGCTCGCCGGCGAGGCGCGCCTTCCCGTCATAGGGCCAGATGAACGCCTGCCGGCTCCGCACATGATAGAATTTGCCCGGATCGGGCACGTCATAGCCGATCGCCTGCATGATGGCGCCGAGGCCCAGCAGGTTGAAGGTCAGCTCGTCCGCAATGCCCCAGTCTGCCACCGCGATGCGGTCGTCCGAGTTCCAGAGCACAACGTCACCCACGCTGTTGTAGAAGGCGAGTACCCCCTCGCGTCCTTCAATCACTGCCGGGTTGGCGCCCCAGGTGACGCGATAGACCGGCTTCTCCACCATCATGTCGTCCGAGCAGATCTGGTCGTAGAGCCCCGCGCCCTCCAGATGCACGTGCCGCCAGAAGTTGAGGATGATCTTCCTGTGGAGGGGATTGGTCGTCTGCTCGTACAGCCGCTCGGTGGGCTTCATGCAATCGTAAACGGCCTGTTCAAACCGGTTCATGCGCTCTCTCCTTGTCGGCCGATGCGTCGCGCCCGGCCTTTTCCGTGTCCATCATTGTCTGCGCGATGCGGTCTGTCGACGCGGCGACAAATTGATACAAGTTCCCCGCGCGGCGACAAACTCTCGCGACAAACAAGGCCTATACCCGTTTTCAGCGCTACTCCCACGGCGCTCCCCAAGTCCCACAATCATGATCACCCCAGGCCCTCCCTCTCCCACGGGGAGGGCCGAAGGCGTTTGCGGCCCTCTGCGTCGGAATGATCGGGTGGAAGAGCGCGCAGGCCGTTCCATGCAGGCACGACAAAAAGCCCGGTCAGAAGCTGACCGGGCTTTTGTTATTTCACCGAACGGCCCCTGATGGTGATGGGACCGTCGCGCGCTCGCTTTTTAGCCCTGACGGGCCTTGAAGCGGCGCTGGGTCTTGTTGATCACATAGGTGCGCCCGCGACGACGAATCACGCGGTTGTCCCGGTGGCGGTCCTTGAGCGACTTGAGCGAGTTACGGATCTTCATGATCGGGCGTCCAAATGATTCTGTTGGGCGGAAATTCGAAGCCGCGCCTCTATGGGCGACGCCACGGAAAGTCAAGGCTGGGCGCGGCGAAAGCGCAAACGCGCAGAAGCATCAGACGCCATAACGCTTCCGGCCGCTGCTGGTGATGCAATAGCGTCCGCCCCGAGGGCCAACGCAAACGTCGCCGCCGTTGCAGGGGCAGGCTCCCTCCGTGGTTCCTCGTTCGACATTGGGTATGCCGAGCCGCGGCCGCCTCTTCCTTGTTTTCTTCGACCGCCGCGCGTCAGCGTCGGATGGAAAGCCCAGAAGCGCGGCCGCGCAGAAAAGGCCAATGAATGTCCGGCGTTCCAGCATCAACGTTGCCTCACCCCCTCCGCTCTCCATATGTCTAGCAGCAGGACGCGCCACCTTGCAAAAACCTCTGTCCTACTCGTGCATTATCTTGCCATGCTGGCCGGATGAGGCGCGTCGCTTTGCGGCGACTCGCCGGAAGACGTTTTTGGAGGCGTAGCGGCGCCGGTCCATGCGAAATGGCCGGCGCGATGGTTTGGCGTATTGAACGAGAAGGATAGTAGGATGACCCGCTTCAATCAGGCGATGTGCGCGCTGCTGCCGATCACGCTGCTGGCCGGTTGCGCCACGGCAATCGCGCCTGTCGACGTGACGCGCTTCCATGGCGAGGGGGTGGCGCGGAGCGGGACGGTCCACATCGTGCCCGCCAATCCGGCCGACGAGGGCAGCCTTGAATTCCGGACGACCGCCAATGCCGTGCGCGCGGCGCTCACGCGCACCGGTTTCGCCGTGCTCGATGAGGGCGTGCGCCGCGGCGATTATGAGGCGGTGGTCGAGATCGGCCGGCAGACCCATCAGCCCGGCCGCACGCGTTCGCCGGTCAGCGTGGGCGTCGGCGGATCGACGGGCAGCTATGGCAGCGGGCTTGGCGTCGGGCTCGGCATCGATCTGTCCGGCAAGCCCAAGCCGATCGTCGCGTCGCGCTTGCGCGTGCAACTGCGCCGCATGAGCGACGGCACGGCCATCTGGGAAGGCCGCGCCGAGACGCAGGCGAAGGAGGGCACGCCCGCCGCCCAGCCGGGCATCGCGGCCGGTAAGCTTGCCGATGCGTTGTTCAGGGACTTTCCGGGGGCGTCCGGGGTGACTATCAGCGTCAAATGACTGACCAGACCCAAACCAGCCCCGCCCTCCGGATCAACAGCACCTTCGACAGCGGCAACATTGTTGTCGAGGCCATCGACGGAACCACCGCCACCCTCTCGATTCGCAAGGATCAGGAGAGCGAGTTCTTCCAGTGGTTCCATTTCCGCGCCGCCGCGCCCGCCGGCACGCAGATCGTCCTGCGCATCACCGGCCTCGCCGGCTCGGCCTATCCGGACGGGTGGGCGGACTATCACGCCGCCGTCTCCGAGGACCGCGAGACATGGCGCCGCGCGACCTCCAGCTATGACAAGGGCGAGGACGGCGGCACGCTCACCATCCGCTACCAGCTGGAGAGCGACGCCGCATGGTTCGCCTATTTCGCGCCTTATTCGCTGGAGCGGCACCATGATCTCATCGCGCAGGCGGCGGCCTGCGAGGGCGTCATCCTGCGCGAGCTCGGCCTCAGCCTGGACGGGCGCGCGATCGACTGCCTGGAGCTGGGCACCGGCGACAAGCCGGTCTGGCTCATTGCCCGCCAGCATCCCGGCGAATCGATGGCGGAATGGTGGATGGAAGGCGCGCTCGACATGCTGACCGACCCCGCCAACGTGCACGCCCGCAAGCTGCTCGCCGCCGCCAGGTTCTACATCGTGCCCAACATGAACCCGGACGGGTCGACGCGCGGCCATCTGCGCACCAATGCGGCGGGCGTGAACCTCAACCGCGAATGGCATGCGCCCAGTCCCGAGCGCTCGCCCGAGGTGCTCTGCGTGCGCAATCGCATGGACGAGACGGGCGTCGCCTTCGCGATGGACGTGCATGGCGACGAGGCGATTCCCGCTGTGTTCCTCGCCGGTTTCGAAGGCATCCCCTCGCTCAAGGACGCGCAGATCGGCTTCTTCCGCCGCTACCGCGACACGCTGGCCATCCGCACGCCGGACTTCCAGACGCGCCTCGGCTATCCCGAATCGGCTCCCGGCAAGGCGAACCTCTCCATGGGCACGGCCCAGCTCGCCGAGCGCTACGGCGCCGTCGCCATGACGCTCGAAATGCCGTTCAAGGACAATGCCGACATGCCCGACGCCGCCCAGGGCTGGAGCCCCGAGCGCTCTATGCAGCTGGCGCGCGATTGCCTGGCGACGCTGGCGGAGATGATCGACGACCTATGACCCCGTTGCGGGATTGTTCCCGTGTACGAGGGGATACACATAGGACTTGTCGCCCTTTCGGCTCACCCAGACGCCTTCAGGCGGCGCCTCGGGCGGCTGATCGACGGGTGGCACGTCCCATGGTCGACCCATGATGCTCTGTGTCGGATCGTCCCAGGCGATCCAGCCGAACGGCGGCTTCCAGATGATCCAGTGCGGCGCGTCCTGCCGAATGAAGCCGGGCAGGCCGTCGGGCCGCGCCGCGCGGTCGAAGCGATAGACGAGATCGTCCGACCGGCGGCGTAGCGCGAAGCTGTCTATGCTCAGGCGAACACTTCCGCGAGGAAGTCGCTCGCCGCCTTCCAGCTCCGGCGATTGGCGGCTTCGGAGAAGTTCGGGTTGCCGTCCGCGGTGAAGCCGTGGCCGGTGTGGCCATAAGCGTGGATCTGCCAGTCGACGCCCGCTTCGGTCAGCTCCGCGGCGAGGCCGACCGTCGCGTCGGGCGGGCAGAGCGCGTCTTCCCAGCCGTGGCAGACGAGCAGCTTGGCGGTCATGGTTGCGTTGGGGAAGGACGGGGCGTCATAAACGCCATGGAAGCTGACGCCGCCCTTGATGTCCGCGCCCGAGCGCGCGAGATCGATCACGCACTTGCCGCCGAGGCAGAAGCCGATGGCGCCGGTCCTGCCCGCGTCCACGCCGGGGGCGGCCTTGAGCTGGTCGAGCGCGGCGTTGAGCTTGTCGCGCATCAGCGCGCGGTCTTCTACCAGCTCGTGCATCAGCTTGCTGGCTTCCTCCGGGCCTGTGGCGCGCTTGCCCTGGCCGTAGAAGTCGGTGACCAGCACCTTGTAGCCTTGCGCGGCCAGCGTCTCGGCCTTGGCGAAGTCCCATTCCTTGGTGCCAAGGAAGTTCGGGAAGAGCAGGATGCCGGGCTGCGTGCCCGCATCCGCATCGCCAACGAACATCGATTCGTAGATGCCGCCGGGGCCTTCATAAACATGCACGGTCCTGGTGATCGCCATCTTCCCGTCTCCTTCATATCAGCGTGGTCGCGTCCATGACCCATTGCGATGGTCCGGACAAGTTGCGCGCACGTGAAATCGCGTTATCAGGCGCGCAGCAACCGATGTTTCCGCACAGACAAGGAGCGCCTTTCCCTATGCCCACCCTCGTGCTCATCCGCCATGGCCAGTCCGCCTGGAATCTGGAGAACCGCTTCACCGGCTGGTGGGACGTCGATGTGACTGAGAAGGGCGCGGCGGAAGCCAAGGCGGCCGGCGAGCTGATGGCCTTTAAGGGCCTCGATTTCGACCAATGCTTCACCTCGCTGCAGCTGCGCGCGATCAAGACGCTGCACATCGCGCTGGAGGCGATGGGCCGGCTCTGGCTGCCGGTCGAGAAGGACTGGCGCCTCAACGAGCGGCATTATGGCGGCCTGACCGGCCTCGACAAGGCGGAGACGGCGGCCAAGCATGGCGAGGACCAGGTGAAGATCTGGCGTCGCAGCTTCGACATTCCCCCGCCGGCGCAGGAGCCGGGCGGCCCGTTCGATCTCACCAATGATCGCCGCTATGCCGGCATCGCCATCCCCGCGACGGAGAGCCTCAAGGACACGATCGCCCGCGTGCTACCTTACTGGGAGGGCCGCATCGCGCCCGAGCTGAAGGCAGGCAAGCGCGTACTCATCTCCGCGCACGGCAACTCGCTGCGCGCGCTGGTGAAGCATCTCTCGAACATTCCGGACGACGAGATCACCGGGCTGGAGATCCCGACCGGGCAGCCCATCGTCTATGAGCTCAACGACGATCTGACGGCGAAGGACCGCTATTATCTCTCGGAGCGGTGAGGGGTTCTGGCCCTTCCTCATGGTGAGGAGGGGCCGTGTTTCCGGCTAGGGTTTGTCCTGATCGGATTGAGGGAAGTCCGTTCCGTTCGACACGAACGGAATGGGCAAACGTCAGCAATCACGGCTGAGTGCCGAACGTCCAAACCTGTTCACGCTGCCTAATCAGGCCGGTCTCTAATCCGCCAGCAGATCCCGCTCCTCGGGATGGCGCTGGAAATAGGCCGCGACATAGCTGCACAGCGGCACGACTTTCAGGCCCCTTGCCCGCACGTCGGCGAGCATGCCCTTCACGAGCTGCCCCGCGAGGCCCCGTCCCTGCAGGGCGGGCGGCGTCTCGGTGTGAGTGATGAGCAGCTTCTCGCCCTGCCGGATATAATCGGCGAGGACCATGCTACCCTCGACCTCCAGTTCGTAGCGTTGCTTCTCGGCATTGTCGCGCACATCGCTCACTTGCATCGCTCCGTTCAGCCTGCCTGATCCATCCGGCGTTTGGCGGCATACATGGCCATGTCCGCCCGCGCGATAGCGGCGAAGTCGCTGTCGCCCGCCCGCAGCGCCGTGCAGCCGAAGGAAGCGGAAAGCGGCAGCACGTCATCGCCGAAGCGGCATTGCGATTCGGCAATCACCCTGGCGAGCTGCGTCGCTTTCTC
Organism: Sphingomonadales bacterium; assembly: GCA_017304105.1. GTDB lineage: Bacteria > Pseudomonadota > Alphaproteobacteria > Sphingomonadales > Sphingomonadaceae > Sphingobium. The sequence continues at coordinate 2,448 of JAFKLU010000101.1, read as the reverse complement.
GATCGCTCCCTCCTCGGTGACGCCGTCGAGCAGCAGCGCGAACTCATCGCCGCCCACGCGCGCGGCGATGTCCGTCGAGCGGATCGAGCTGGCGAGCAGCCGCGCGATGTGCAGCAGAGCAAAGTCGCCCGCGCTGTGGCCGTACGAATCGTTGATCCGCTTCATCTCGTTCACGTCGATGAAGACGAGCGCCGCCTGGCTCCCGTAGCGCTCCAGCCGGCTCAGCCGATCGGCGAGACAGGAGACGAAATGACGGCGATTGAACAGCGGCGTGAGCGTATCGCGCACCACCAGCCGTTCAAGTTCCTCATTGGCGAGTTGAAGAAGCCGCAACTCCTTGCGGAGCGCGAAGACTTCCTGTTCCAGTGCCGAAACGTCTCCGCCGTTCGCGTCGCGCGTGACGTCTCGGGTAGTGGCTCGTGCCAAGCTCTACCTCCCTTGCGCGACCATGATGTGAACCCGTTTTTTGACGTATAGTTTCAAGTTTTCGAATTTGCAGCCCAAAAAAGCGCAATTCTGCCCGTAGTTTTGTCCTGATTGATCGGTTGTGCCGGGCGGTCCCGATGTCTATTGGCGAGCAGATTAACGAAAGGTTTCCAGCCGATATGCCGTGGCATTCGGCAGACGAGTCGGGGCGGACGAGCGCATGGTGAAAGTCGGGGTGATCATGGGCTCTCGGTCCGATTGGGAGACAATGCGCCATGCCGCCGAGGTGCTGGAGGCGCTCGACATCCCGCATGAATGCAAGGTCGTCTCGGCGCATCGCACGCCCGATCGCCTGGTCGATCTCTCCGGCATGGACAGCCTGCTCTCGATCGTCCAGATGCCCGGCGGCATCCCGGTCGGCACGCTGGCGATCGGCAAGGCCGGCGCGACCAATGCCGGCCTGCTCGCCGCCGCGATCCTCGCCAATCACGATTCGGCGCTGGCGGAGCGGCTGGAGGCGTGGCGCGCGCGGCAGACGCAATCGGTGGCGGAAGAGCCCGAGTGAGGCGATCCTTTCCCTCGCCTGTTCTCGACGTTATGTGCCGCTGAATGAAGCTTGTTCCTCCCGGATCCACGATCGGCATGGTCGGCGGCGGTCAGCTCGGCCGGATGATGGCCATGGCGGCCGCGCAGCTCGGCTATCGCACCCATATCTTCGCGCCCGAGGCGAGCGGCCCGGCGGCCGACGTCGCGGTGGACTGGACGCGCGGCGCCTATGACGATGCCGAGGCGCTCGGCGGTTTCGCCGAGGCGGTGGACGTCATTACCTATGAATTCGAGAATGTGCCGAGCGCGGCGGTCGCGCTGCTGGCGGGGCTCGGCCATGTGCAGCCCAATGCGCGCGCCCTCGCCATCGCGCAGGAGCGCCTGACCGAAAAGGCCTTCGTCGCCGATCTGGGCGGCCGCACCGCGCCCTATGCGGCGGTCGATTCGCGCGCCGCGCTGGACGAGGCCGTGGCGAAAATCGGCGCGCCCGCAATCCTCAAGACCACGCGGTTCGGCTATGACGGCAAGGGCCAGGCGCGCCTGATGGATGCCACGCCGGAAACGCTCGACCGGGCATGGGCCGAGATCGGCGCGCAACCGGCGGTGCTCGAAGGCTTCGTCCATTTCGGACACGAGTTCTCGGTGATCCTCGTGCGCGGCCATGACGGGGAGGTTCGCTTCTGGGATTCGCCGGTCAATGTGCATGACGCCGGCATCCTCGCCACATCGACCGTGCCCGCGCCGCAAGCCGTGCTCGCGCAGGTTCCCGAGGCGCGGGCGACCGCCGCGAAGATCGCGCAGGCGCTCGATTATGTCGGCGTGCTCACGCTGGAGTTCTTTGCTGGCAAGGACGGGCCGATCTTCAACGAGATGGCCCCGCGCGTCCACAATAGCGGTCACTGGACGATCGAGGGCGCGGTCACCAGCCAGTTCGAGAATCATGTGCGCGCGATCTGCGGCCTGCCGCTGGGCTCGACCCGGCTCGCCGCCGCGGGCGTGGTGATGGAGAACCTCATCGGCGAGCGCGCCAATGACTGGGCGGAGATCCCCGCGGACGAGACGGCGCATCTCCACCTCTATGGCAAGCACGAGGCGCGCCCCGGCCGCAAGATGGGCCATGTGACGCGACTCATTTTCGATGATCAGCCAGCGGGAGAGCAGGCATGAGCGACCGACCGGAAATCGTCCTCCTGTTCGCGCGGGCCGACAATGGCGTGATCGGCGCGGACAACGACATTCCCTGGTACATCCCCTCGGACCTGCGGCGGTTCAAGGCGATGACCATGGGCACGCCGATGCTGATGGGGCGCAAGACCTTCGAGAGCCTGCCCGGCATATTGGCGGACCGCCGCCACATCGTGCTGACGCGCGACCAGAGCTGGTCCGCGCCGGGCGCGGAAGTGGTGCACAGCGTGGGAGAGGCGATCGCCGCCGCGCACGGCCCGGTGCTTTCCGTGATCGGGGGGGCGGAACTGC
>JAFKLU010000100.1 GCA_017304105.1 Sphingomonadales bacterium | reverse complement strand
GCGCAAGGTGCCGCCGATGGCGCCGCCGATGGAGCGCGCAACCTGACCCCGCGCGGGCCTCACCACCCCTCTCCCCTTGAGGGAGAGGGAGGGGCCCGCGCCGCAGGCGTGGGAGGGTGAGGGGTGGCCGGCTACGCACCAGCGACACTCGAGAAAGCCAGGCGTCTGCGCCGCGAGACGACGGATGCGCAAAGGCGGCTCTGGAGCGGCCTGCGCAACGACCAGCTCGGCGCCAGATTTCGCAGACAGCAGCCTATCGGCCCGTTCGTGGTCGACTTCTTCTGCGCCGCCCGTCGGTTGGTCATTGAGGTCGACGGCGGCCAGCACGGCCTTGATGACCGGGACGAAGCTAGGACTGCCTGGCTTGCGCAGAACGGCTATGTTGTGCTGCGCTTGTGGAACCATGATGTGCTCAACAACTTGCAAGGTTCGCTCGAAACGATAGGAGCGGCCCTGAAGACCCCTCACCCTCCCACCGCTGCGCGGCGGGCCCCTCCCTCTCCCTCAAGGGGAGAGGGTCTAATGGATGGAGCTACTCTTGGCTGACACTTACGACCTCATCGTCCTCGGTTCCGGCCCCGGCGGCTATGTCGCGGCGATTCGCGGCGCGCAGCTCGGGCTCAAGACGGCGATCGTGGAGCGCGAGCTGCTGGGCGGCATCTGCCTCAACTGGGGCTGCATCCCGACCAAGGCGCTGCTGCGCTCGGCCGAGATCTTCCATTACATGCAGCACGCCAAGGATTATGGCCTCGCCGCCGAGAAGATCACGGCGGATCTCGAAGCGGTGGTGAAGCGCTCGCGCGGTGTTGCCAAGCAGCTCAATCAGGGCGTCACGCACCTGATGAAGAAGAACAAGATCGCCGTGCACATGGGCACCGGCGCGCTCACCGCGCCCGGCAAGCTGACCGTGACGGACGCGGATGGCAAGAAGAGCGAGATCGAGGGCAAGCATATCATCGTGGCGACCGGCGCCCGCGCGCGCGATCTGCCCGGCCTGCCCGCCGACGGCAAGCGCGTGTGGACCTATCGCCACGCCATGACCCCGCCGGAAATGCCGACCAAGCTGCTCGTCATTGGCTCCGGCGCCATCGGCATCGAGTTCGCCAGCTTCTACAATGACATGGGCGCAGACGTGACGGTCGTCGAGATGATGGACCGCATCGTGCCGGTCGAGGATGCGGACATCTCCGCGCATCTCGAAAAGGCGCTCAAGAAGCAGGGCATGACGATCCTCACCAAGGCGTCGATCGAGACGATCGAGGCAAATGCCGGCGGGGTGAAGGCCTCCATCAAGGACAAGGATGGCAAGGTCACTGCATCCGAGTTCAGCCATGTCATCGTCGCCATCGGCATCGTGCCCAACACGCAGGGCGTCGGCCTCGACACGCTCGGCATCGAGATGGACCAGCGCGGCTTCCTCAAGACCGATCCCATGTGCCGCACCAACGTGCCGGGCGTATCGGCGATCGGCGACATCACCGCGCCGCCATGGCTTGCGCACAAGGCGAGCCATGAAGGCGTGATCGCCGCAGAGGCCGTCGCGCAGGCGCTGGGCAACAAGGATGTGCACCCGCACGCCATGGACCCGCGCAACATCCCGGGCTGCACCTATTGCCACCCGCAGATCGCCAGCGTGGGCCTGACCGAGGCCAAGGCCAAGGAAGCCGGCTATGAGGTCAAGGTCGGCAATTTCCCGTTCATCGGCAATGGCAAGGCGATCGCGCTCGGCGAACCGGAAGGCTTCGTGAAGACCGTGTTCGATGCGAAGACGGGCGAGCTGCTCGGCGCGCACATGATCGGCGCGGAAGTGACCGAGCTGATCCAGGGCTATACCATCGGCAAGACCGCCGAGCTGATCGAGCAGGATTTCATGCAGACCGTCTTCCCGCATCCCACGATCAGCGAGACGATGCACGAAAGCGTGCTCGGCGCTTATGGGCGGGCGCTGCACATCTGATCGGCGAGGCGCCCGGATGAGGCCGGCCGCGTGCGACAGGCACAGCAATCCCGGCCGGCACGGAGCCCTTTGGGGATGACGGCGCGGCGCGGGCTGATCCTCGCGCTGGCGCTCTTCGCGCTGGTCGTCTGCATCGGCCTGCTGAGCCAGGCGGGCGTGCTGGCGCCGATTGACGAGTTCGGCATCAGGGCCGTCGGCTTTCTGCGGCGCCTGCCCGGCGCGGGCTTGGTCTCCACCCTCTCGGTCTGGCTGCACTGGCTGGGCGGGAGCGGCGGGCGGCTGTTGATCGCGATGACGCTCGGCATGTTCCTCGCGCGCGCCGGGCGGTCGGACGAGATGGCCTGGCTGCTCCTCGCCGTGACCGGCGTGATGCTGCTCAACCCCCTCATCAAGCTCGCCTTCGCGCTGCCGCGCCCCATCGTGTTCTTCCCGACGGAGATATTCGAAACAAGCTACGGCTTCCCGAGCGGCCATGCCGCCGGCGCGATGACGCTCTACGGCGCAATCGCCCTGCTCACGCGCCTGCGGCTCGTGCAGCTCTTCTGCCTGGGCATGATCCTGGCCACCGGCGCGAGTCGGGTCTGGCTCGGCGTGCATTGGCCAAGCGACGTCGCGGGCGGCTGGCTGGAGGGCGCGGCATGGCTGCTTGCCATCCTGCCGCTACGGCATCCTGCCATGCCTCCGCCATCGGCCTCCGGAGGCAGCGTCGCCGGCGCGGGGGCCAGTCCCGATCGAGCCTGAACGGTGGTTGACGGCCGCCATTTCAAGCCTTCCGTTCATCGATTTCCGCAGAAGCGTTGCACCTATGCCGCACTGCACAACAGGCGCTTGAAATCATGCGACTTTTCGATTGCTAAGCTTCGGGATAACTGAAGTTTTTCTGCCAATATGCACGACGAACCGTGATTTCGCGATAGCGAGCCGGGACGCTCCACGGATATAGGCGCGCCAGCGTCATAAAGGGGTCACTCGGGCGTTCCACGGCGCCCCCAATCCGCATGAGAGGATGTCTTGGTCGGTAGCAACCGGCCGGGCAACGGCGCGCATCAACGCGCCTGCAGTTGAGCACTCACATTCGTTCCAAGGGGAGCACCGAATGAACAAGTTTCGCATTCTGCTCGCGGCTACTGTAGCCAGCGGAGCACTGACGGGCGCGGCGCACGCGCAATCGACCGGCTCGATCGACTTCGAGTCAGACATCGTCGTCACCGGCAGCCGGGTCGACAACGGCGTTGCCGGCGTCATCCTGCCCGCCACCTCGAAGGCCAAGGGCGTCCTCACGCAGGAGGTGATCGATCGCCAGACCCCCGGCCAGTCGGTGAACGACCTCATCAATCTTCTGCCGGGCGTCAGCTTCCAGAACAACGATCCGTTCGGTTCGGCTGGCGGCACGATGACCATCCGCGGCTTCGACAACACCCGCATCAGCCAGACCTTCGACGGCGTGCCGCTGAACGATTCGGGCGGCTATTCGGTCTATTCGAGCCAGCAGCTCGACTCCGAGCTGATCGAGCAGGTGAACGTCAACCTCGGCACCACCGACGTCGACAGCCCCACCGCCGCCGCCTCGGGTTCGACCGTGAACTATCGCTCGCGCAACCCCTCGGACGACTTCGGCGTCAAGCTCGTGGGTTCGGCCGGCGATTTCGACTTCTTCCGCTACTTCGCTTCGATCGACACGGGCGTGTTCACGCCGTGGGGCACCAAGGCCTATATCGCCGCTTCCAAGTCGACCAACGACACGCTGTTCAACAACCGCGGCACCATCGACAAGATGCAGCTCAACGCCAAGGTCTATCAGCCGATCGGCGACAATGGCGACTTCATCTCGATCGCCGCGCATTATAACGAAGCCCGCAACAACCGCTTCGGCTCGGTGACGTTCCGCAAGGACGGCGTCGGCGATGTGCCCAGCCGCTTCCCGAACACGCGCGATGAGCGCTGGTACACCATCCCCTATTGCACCACGACCACGACCGTTCGTCCGGGCGTGGCCGACGATGCCTCGAGCTGCGGTTCGACCTTCGACGAGCGCATGAACCCCTCGAACACGCGCAACATCCGCATCAACTCGCGCTTCACGCTGACCGACGGCCTGGTGCTGACGGTGGACCCCAGCTTCCAGTATGTCCGCGCCAATGGCGGCGGCACGGCGGTGGGCCGCGAGGGCTTCCGCGACATCAACCCGACGGGCGGCACCGGCACCTGCGGCAGCACGCCGGGCGCGATCACCTCGGCAATCTATTGCTCGGTCGGCTATCTGGGCGGCTCGCCCTATTTCGGCCGTGATCTCAACGGCGACGGCGACCTGCTGGATTCCGTCCGCTTCCTCGCGCCCAGCGAAACGAACACGCGCCGCTACGGCCTGATCGCCTCGCTGCGCTACAATATCAACGACCAGCACTCGGTCCGCATCGCCTACAGCCTCGATTATGCCCGCCATCGCCAGACCGGCGAGGTCGGCCTTCTCGATCTCAACGGCCAGCCGGTTCCCAACGGCATATTCCCGGAGGAGAATGGGCCGCTCAAGGACGCTACGGGCGCAGTCCTGCAGAAGCGCGACCGCCTCTCCAAGGCGATCCTGCACCAGGTTTCCGGCGAGTATCGCGGCGAGTTCGGCGCGCTCACGGTCAACGCCGGCGTCCGCGCACCGTTCTTCAAGCGTGACCTGACCAACAACTGCGCCACCTCCAGCGCGACCGGCTTCGTCGAGTGCTTCGGCACGAACGCGGCTGGCGCTGCCCAATATGCCACGCTGAACCCGACCATCCAGGGCCCCCAGCGCCGCGTGCTGAACTACAAGAAGGTGCTGCCTAACGTCGGCCTCGTCTATGAGATCAGCCGTGCCGCCAGCGTCTTCGGCAACTATTCGCAGGGCCTGCAGGTTCCGGGCACGGACAATCTGTACAACAGCTTCTTCTTCCCGGCCAACACGCCCTCGGCCAACCCGAAGCCCGAAAAGACCGACAATTTCGATCTTGGCTTCCGTTACCGCACGGGCAAGCTGCAGGTTCAGGGTTCGGTCTGGTACACGATCTACACCAACCGCCTCGCCTCGGCTTATGACCCCGAGACGGACCGCACGCTGTATCGCAACCTGGGCCGCGTCGACAAATATGGCGTCGACGGCAGTGTCGCCTACAGCCCGATCCCGCAGGTCTCGCTCTACGCCTTCGGTTCGTATCTGAAGTCGAAGATCAAGGACAACGTGCTCTACGGCGAGTGCACCTCGGCCAACGTGACGGCCCGCATCACCGGCTGCACGGCCGTGGGCGATCCGATCTACGCGAAGACCGCTGGCAAGCGCGAGTCCGGCGCGCCGGTTTACACGCTCGGTGCCCGCGCCCAGGCCAATCTGACCTATGTCGAGATCGGCATCCAGGCCAAGCGCACCGGTCCGCGCTACGTGAACGACCTCAATGTGCCCTTCACGCTCGGCGGCACGATCATCGGCGGTCAGGCTGTCTCCGGCGCCATCCAGCAGGTCTATGGCGCCAAGGCTCCTGGCTATACGCTGGTCGACGTGGACATGCGGATCAGCGCGGCGCCGCTGGGCCCTGGGAACAAGACCTACCTGCAGCTGCACGTCACCAATGTGTTCGACAAGCTCTATGTCGGCGGCTTCGACGGCCGTCTCGATGCGGGCTTCTCCAGCGCGGGCGGCCTGCCCTTCGTGCAGATCGGCGCGCCGCGCACGTTCATCGGATCGCTTGTCGTCAGCTTCTGATCGGCAACCACGCGAACACAAAGAAGGGCGGGGGCAGCAATGCCTCCGCCCTTTTGCTTTGCCTGCGGATCGCGCTGCCTTAGCGCTTGAGGCAGCTATCCAGCCCCTGCGTGCGGACGCTGGCGATGTAGCGCGCGATGCGATTGCCGTGGCGCAGGGTGAAGCCGCCGGGCGCGGTCGCCTCGCGCTTCTTGGGCAGCGGCAGCACGGCGGCGATGCGGGCGGCCTCGGTGCGCGAGAGCTTGTCTGCGCCATGGTTGAAATAGCGCATCGCGCCGGCCTGCACCCCATAGGTGCCGATGCCGGTCTCGGCCACGTTCAGATAGACTTCCATGATCCGGCGCTTGCCCCAGATCGCCTCGATGAGCACGGTGTACCAGGCCTCCAGCCCCTTGCGGCAGAAGCCGCCGCCCTGCCAGAGGAACACGTTCTTGGCGGTCTGCTGGCTGATCGTGGAGCCGCCGCGGATGCGGCCGCCGCGCGCATTATATTCCATCGCCTTCTGGATGGCGGCGGTGTCGAAGCCATGATGCAGGCAGAATTTGGCGTCCTCGCCGGCAATTGCGGCGCGCGCCATGTTCGGGTCGATGTCGGAGAGCGGGGTCCAGTCCTTGGTGATGCCGTTGCCATCCAGGATCATGGTCAGCGTGACGGGCACCGGCACGACCTTGAAGACCAGCACCTGCAACAGCGAGAAGCCGACGAAGCCCAGAACGACGATGACCACCCAGCGGACGATCCGCGCCCCCAGGCTCCGCTTCGCCCCGCTGCGCGCAGTGCGCGGCTTGCCCTTGGTGGTCGTTGCCATGCCCCTGCCCCCGTGTTTCTCTTCAGTGCCCCGGAAATTCGGTCGCCTCGAAGCGGACCGGCTCACCCACCGCCTGATTGGCGAGCTGCGCTTCCCACATGACGCGGTGGCCGCGCACGATGGTGCCGACCGGACGGCCGGTGACGGACATGTCCTCGAACGGCGACCAGCCGCAGCGCGAGGCGAGCCAGGCCGCATCCATCGTCCAGCGAGCCTTGAGATCGACCACCGTGAAGTCCGCATCATAGCCGACCGCGATCCGCCCCTTGCCCACGAGGCCGAACACGCGCTGCGGCCCGGCGCTGGTCAGGTCGATGAAGCGCTGCAGGCTGAGGCGCCCATTGGCGACATGATCAAGCAGCAGCGGCACCAGCGTCTGCACGCCCGGCATACCGCTCGGCGAGGCGGGATAGGGCTTGGCCTTCTCCTCCTTGGTGTGCGGCGCATGGTCGGAGCCGAGCACGTCCGGCACGCCCTGCCCAACCCAGTGCCACAGCCCGTCGCGATGCGCGCCGCTGCGGATCGGCGGGTTCATCTGCGCGTAGGAGCCGAGGCGCGGATAGGCTTCCTCGCCCGCGAGCGTGAGGTGCTGCGGCGTCACCTCGCAGGTGGCGATGTCCTTGTGCTGGCCGAGGAATTCCAGCTCTGCCGGCGTCGTCACATGCAGCACATGGATGCGCCGCCCGGCCTCGCGCGCGAGCTTCACGATCCGCCGCGTGGCCAGCAGCGCGCTCTCGTCGTCGCGCCACACCGGGTGGCTGGAGGGGTCGCCCTCGATTCGCTCGTCCTTGCGCGCGTTCATCCGCGCTTCGTCCTCGGCATGGATGGCGACGCGGCGGCGGCCATGGGCGAGGCAGCGGGCGAGCGCCTCATCCTCGGCCACCAGCAGGCTGCCGGTCGAGGCGCCCATGAAGATCTTGATGCCCGCCGTGCCGGGGATCTTCTCCAGCTCGCCAAGCTGCTCGGCATTGTCGCCGGTCGCGCCGACATAGAAGGCATGGTCGCACCACATGCGGTGGCGTGCGCGCGCCAGCTTGTCCGCGACGCGCTCGTCGGTGTCCGTATTGGGATTGGTGTTCGGCATCTCGAACACGGCGGTCACGCCGCCGAGTACCGCCGCGCGGCTGCCCGATTCGAGATCCTCCTTGTGCTCCAGCCCCGGCTCGCGGAAATGCACCTGGCTGTCGATGACGCCGGGCAGCACATCGAGCCCGGTGCAGTCGATCGTCTCGCCCGCATCGCCCAGACGCGCTCCGATGGCGATCACCTTCCCCGCGATCACGCCCACGTCCACGGCAGCGGGGCCGCCCGGCAGATGGACGGTGCCGCCGGTGAGCTTGAGGTCGAATGTCTGGGGCATCGGATCAATTCCTGTTTCCGTTCGCTCAGCCCGAATGGGTTGGCTGTTGGGCGTGACTGTCCTACCTATGTAGGATGCATCCTGCCACCCTTCCAACCACCCTTCACGATCGTGCCCTTCTCCGCGTCGGCGGCGCTGAGGCGCGGGCTTTCCTTCAAGGGCTGCTCACGCAGGACGTGCTGACCCTCGCGCCGGACGCGCCGCGCTATGCCGGGCTGCTGACGCCGCAGGGCAAGGCGCTGTTCGACATGCTTCTCTGGGCGGATCCGGCAGGCAGCGAGGATGTGCTGATCGATTGCGAGGCGGGCCGGGCCGAAGCGCTGATCCGCCGTCTCTCCATCTACCGCCTGCGCCGCCCGGTGACGATCGCGCCGGAGGAGCGTCTCGCCGTGCATTGGTCGGCCGATCCGGTCGTGGGCGGCGCGCCAGATCCTCGCCTGCCCGAGCTGGGCTGGCGCTGGCTGGCACCGGCCGAGCCGGGCGACGCATCGGAAGCGTGGCGCGCGCATCGCCTGCATCATGGCGTGCCCGAGGGCGCGGCGGAACTGGGCGAGGACAAGACGCTCTGGCTGGAGACGAACGCACAGGAGCTGAACGGCGTCGACTATGCCAAGGGCTGCTATGTCGGCCAGGAGAATACCGCGCGGATGCATTATCGCAGCAAGGTGAACCGGCGCCTCGTGGTGCTGCCGCACGACCAGTCCGATCCGGCGCGGCTGCGCATCGCCTATCCCGCGCTCGGCCTCGCCATCGATCATCGCCAGGTGGAGACGCTGGGCGACGCGACCCTGCCGGACTGGCTCGCACAGGCGCTCGCCGAGGCGGAGGCGTGAAGCGCCTCCTCGCCGTTTTGCTCATCCTGCTGCTCGGCGCGCAGGCGGCAAGCGCAGAGATCAAGTGGGAAGTGGTCAAGACCCTCCCGCACGATCCGGACGCCTTCACGCAGGGTCTCTTCATCGCGGACGGGAAATTCTACGAAAGCACCGGGCTGGTCGGAAAGTCCGAGCTGCGCATCCTGAGCCTGGATGAAGCGAAACTGCTGCGTCGCCAGCCGCTCCGCGCGGATCTGTTCGGCGAAGGCATCGCGCCATGGCGCGACCGGATCGTCAGCATCACCTGGCAGACCGGCATCGGCTTCGTGTGGCGCCGCAAGGACCTGAAGCAGCTCGCCTCGTTCAGCTATCCAGGCGAAGGCTGGGGCATCACCTCGGACGGAAAGGCGCTCATCATGAGCGACGGCACCGCGCATCTGCGCTTCCTCGATCCCGAGACGCACAAGGAGCAGCGCCGGCTCGACGTCACCTTCGGCGGCAAGCCGGTGCGTTATCTGAACGAGCTCGAATATGCCGAGGGCGCGATCTATGCGAACATCTGGTACTCGCCGCTGATCGCGAAGATCGATCCCGCCACGGGCGAGGTGGTCGACTGGCTGAATCTCGCTCCCCTCGTCGCGCAGAATATCGGCAGCGACCCAGGCTCGGTGCTGAACGGCATCGCCTGGGACGAAAAGGCCCGGCTCCTCTACGTCACCGGCAAGAACTGGCCGCGCCTCTACGCGCTGCGCCTCGGCGAATGATCCGCCTCTTGATCTGTGTCAAAGCGCCCTCATTGCGCCTGCCTTAGCTCTTAACTCGCCCAAAAGGCGTCACGTGCCGTTATCCTCCGTCCGGGTAATTGCGGTGCGTGAGGAGGAGGCCCTCTTCTGGCAGCGAAGGGGGCCTCCGTACCTCGCATTACCGTCCGGCTTTTCTTGCAGCGCTTTGAAGCGCGCGCGCACGCCTGCCGTGCAACCAGGAGCGCGAGGCGCCGCGGTCAAACTGGAACGACGGCCATGGGAAGCCTGCCCCCAAAGCCATCCATGTGGGGACAGGCCGTCAGGGCGCCCTTTCAGGCGCGCTGCTGGTTACGTTCAGCGCATGGTGGGCATGACGAAACCCTGATCGCTCACCGCGCCACCGGTCGGCCAGCGCTGGGTGACGATCTTGGCGCGGGTGAAGAACTTGATGCTGTCCTCGCCATATTGGTTGAGGTCGCCGAAACCCGAGCGCTTCCAGCCGCCGAAGCTGTGGTAGGATACCGGCACCGGAATGGGCACGTTCACGCCGACCATGCCGACGCTCACCGTCGAGACGAACTTCTGCGCCGCCGCGCCGTTGCGCGTGAACAGCGCGACGCCATTGCCATATTGATGGTTGGTCGCGAGGTCGATCGCCTCGTCCAGCGTCTGCGCGCGGACGATCTGGAGCACCGGGCCGAAAATCTCGTCCTGATAGCTCTGCATGGCGGGCGTTACCCTGTCGAACAGCGTCGGGCCCAGGAAATAGCCCGCCTCATGCCCCTGCAGGCTGAAGCCGCGCCCGTCGACGACCAGTTCGGCGCCTTCGTCCACACCCATCTGGATATAGTTCTCGATACGCGCCTTGTGAGCGGCGCTCACCACCGGGCCATAATGGGCATCGGGGTCGGTCGAGACGCCGACGCGCAGGCCCGCAATCGCCTTTTCCAGCCGGTCGCGCAGCACGGTCGCGGTCTGCTCCCCGACCGGGACGACCACGGGGAGCGCCATGCAGCGTTCGCCCGCCGATCCATAGGCCGCGCCCATGATGTCCGCCACGGTCTGGTCGAGATCGGCGTCCGGCATCACGATGCCGTGATTCTTGGCGCCGCCCATGCACTGCATGCGCTTGCCCGCCGCCGCGCCGCGCGCATAGACGGCCTGCGCGATGTCGGACGAGCCGACGAAGCTCACCGCCGCAATGCCGGGATGATCGAGGATCGCGTCCACCACATCCTTGCCGCCATGGATGACGTTGAGAATCCCCTTGGGCAGGCCGGCCTCGATCGCCAGCTCGGCGAGGCGAATGCCGGTCGAGGGATCGCGCTCGGAGGGCTTGAGGATGAACGCATTGCCGCAGGCGATGGCGGGCGCGAGCATCCAGAGCGGTATCATCGCCGGGAAGTTGAACGGGGTGATGCCGGCGGCGACGCCGAGCGGCTGGCGCAGCGAATAGACGTCGATGCCTGGCCCGGCGCCCTCGGTATAGGCGCCCTTCATCAGATGCGGCACGCCGCAGACGAACTCGATCACGTCGAGCCCACGCTGGATGTCGCCCTTGGAATCGGCGATCACCTTGCCATGTTCGCTGGAGAGCAGGTGGGCCAGCTCGTCCATATTGTCTTCAATCAGCGCC
>JAFKLU010000099.1:2154-13281 GCA_017304105.1 Sphingomonadales bacterium | reverse complement strand
GGGACCGGCGCGATGAGGAGGAGTGGAGAATGACGCAGGCGAGCCTTTCCTCGCGAACGGTCGGTGACTGGCTGACGGCGCTTGAAGCCGCGCTGGAGGCGCCGGCCATCGCCGACTGGTCGGCGCTGTTCGCCGAGCAATGCTTCTGGCGCGATCTGGTCGCCATGACGTGGTCGATCGAGACGATGGAAGGCCGCGCCGCCATCGCCGACATGGTCCGCACCCAGCAGCCGACCATCGCGGCGAGGAACTTCCGCCCCGATGGCCCCAGCCTCCCGATGACCGACGAGAATCAGGGCTGGTTCACCTTCGAAACCGCGACCGCGCGGGCGCGCGGCCATGTCCAGCTCGAAGGAGGCAAGGCGAAGATCCTGCTCACCGCGATGCTTGAGCTGATCGGCCATGAGGAGCCGGGCGGGGCACGCCGCCCGCTCGGCCTGGAGCACAAGGCCGCCAAGGGCCGCACCTTCTGGCCCGATCATCGCAGCGAGGAGGAGCAGACGCTCGGCCACACCGTCCAGCCTTATTGCCTGATCGTGGGCGGCGGGCAGAACGGCCTGCAACTCGCGGCCCGCTTCAAGCGGCTCGACGTGCCCGCGCTCGTCGTCGATTCCCTGCCGCGCCCTGGTGATTGCTGGCGCGTGCGCTACAAGTCGCTGCATCTCCATGATTCCATCTTCATGGACCATTTCCCCTATCTCCCCTTCCCGGATCACTGGCCGCTCTACACGCCCGCCGCGAAGATGGGCGACTGGCTGGAAATCTACGCCAAGGTCATGGAGCTCAACATCTGGTCGAGCACCACCTGCACCGCCGCCCATTATGACGAGGCAGCGGGCGAATGGGCGGTGACGCTGGTGCGCGACGGGCGCGAGATCATCGTGCGGCCCAAGCAGTTCGTGCTCGCGACCGGCCTTTCGGGCGCCAAGAACATGCCGCGGATCAAGGGCATGGAGCGCTTCCAGGGCACGCTCTGCCACAGCGCCGATCACAAGGCCGAGGGCAACATGTCCGGCAAGAAGGTCGTGGTGATCGGCGCGAACAACAGCGCGCACGACATCTGCACAGACATGTGGGAAGCCGATGCCGACGTGACCATGGTCCAGCGCTCGCCGACCATCATCGTGCGGGCCGAGACGATGCGCGGCTTCTCCACGCGTCTGCCCTATGCCGATCCCGCCATTCCCACTGAATTCGCGGACCTGATGCTGGCCACGACACCCGCGCGCCTTCAGGACGAGGGCGACATCGGCCTCACCAACACGCTCAAGGAGATCGACGCGGATTTCTATGCGGCGCTGGAGAAGAGCGGCTTCATGCTCAGCCATGGCGAGGACGGCACCGGCTTCCTCGCCGCCTATCGCCGCCGCGCCTCGGGCTATTATATCGACGTGGGCGGCTCGGAGCTCATCATCAACGGCTCGGTCAAGCTCGCCAAGGGCGAGATTGCCGAGATCACCGGGGGCGGCGTGCTGATGGAGAGCGGCGATTATCTCCCGGCCGACATCATCGTCTGCGCGACCGGCTATCGGCCGATGAACGAGTTCGTCGGCAAGCTCATCTCGCCAGAGGTCGAGCGCAAGGTTGGCCGCTGCTGGGGTCTGGGCTCAGGCGCGGAGGGCGATCCCGGTCCCTGGGCCGGGGAACTGCGCAACATGTGGAAACCGACCGCGCAGGAGGGGCTCTGGTTCCAGGGAGGCAACCTCATGCAGTCCCGCTTCCACTCGCTGCACCTGGCGCTCCAGATCAAGGCGCGCCAGGCCGGCCTCGCGACCCCGGTCTATCACGCGAGGAGCCTGGAGGAACTGGCCGAACCGGCGGAGTGAACGGCCTTAAGGGGGCGACGGGCGGCGGAGGCACCGCTCTCGCCCCGGCGAACGCGATTGCCCTTACGCGCGGATAAATGGGCGCGGATGGCGGCTATTTGGCTTTGCAGTTCGAAACCTGCCTGTCCGGATGCGGGGACTTCTTCGTCATTCCCGCGAACGCAGGAATCCAGTTGCAACGGCGCAATGTGGAGCGACCTCGATCCCTATGTCGTCTTCTGGCGTAGGATCTGGCCGTCAACCTTTGCTTGCGTCCATTGGGTGACTGGATTCCCGCGTTCGCGGGAATGACGAAGGAGGGGGCAGGTGACGTCCGCTCCCCGACTACCTCCCGTTCCGCTGTCGGGCAGCCGAGCCCCCAAGTCGCCAAGACAGGGCATGAGCCAACGCCCGGCCTTGAAAAATCCCCACGCCATTTCCTTATAGTGTCCTGCGCCCGGCGCCTTCACGCCGGGCAGGAGGAGGGCGCTTATGAGTTCTGGTCGATCCGGACGCTGGATGTGGGCCGATGCGGTCGACCTGCTGGAACGCATGCAGCGCATTCAGCGGCAAAGCTTTGCGCCGGGCCGTCCGGCCGGCGGCATGCCCAATTGGGAGCCGCCCGTCGACATGATCGAGACGGCGGGGGAGCTGCTCGTGCTGGTGGCGCTGCCCGGCGTCGATCTCGATCAGACCGATGCCTATATCGAGGACGGCGTGCTCGTCGTGCGCGGCCACCGCATCCTGCCGCCTGAGCTGCGCCACGCTCGCGTTCACCGCCTGGAGCTGCCGCAGGGCCGCTTCGAGCGCCGACTGCCGCTGCCCGGCGGCCATTATGACAATGTGCGTCGCTCCAGCGCCCATGGCTGCCTGCTGGTCACGCTTCGCAAGGTTCAGGGAGGAGCCCGCTGATGGCGACCGCGACCGAAAATCAGCCCAATGCGGCCGCTGAGCCCCAGGGCAATGGCGCGCAGTTTCCGGAGCTGCCGGAGGATGCGATCATCCTTGTGCCCGTGCGCAATTTCGTGATGTTCCCGGACGTCGTTCTGCCGCTCACGATCAATCGGCCCATGTCGATCGCCGCCGCGCAGGCGGCGGTGCAGAGCAGCCGGCCGATCGGCGTGCTCACCCAGCGCGACCCCGCGCTCGACAAGCCGACCGGCAATGACATGCACCGCATGGGCACGCTCGCCAATGTGCTGCGCTATGTGACCGCGCCCGACGACACGCACCATCTCATCGTGCAGGGCGAGAGCCGCTTCCGCATCATCGAGTTTCTGGAGGGCTGGCCGTTCCTCGTCGCGCGCGTGGAGCAGATTGCCGAGATCGAGGAGAAAAATCCGGAGATCGAGGCGCGCCTCATCAATCTGCGCAAGCAGGCGCTGGAGACCGTCGCCTTGCTGCCGCAGGCGCCGCAGGGCATCGCGCAGGCGATCGAGAACATCCCCTCTGCCTCCACGCTCGCCGACACCGTCGCTGCCTATCTCGACCTGGAGCCGGCGCAGAAGCAGGAGATATTGGAGACGATCAATCTCCGGAACCGGCTCGACAAGGTCGCTCTTCTGCTGGAGCAGCGCCTGCAGGTGCTGCGCCTCTCGGCCGAGATCGACAAGAATGTGCAGGAGACGCTGGGCGAGCGCCAGCGCGAGCACATATTGCGCGAGCAGATGGCGGCCATCCAGCGCCAGCTCGGCGAGGATGACGGCAAGTCGGCCGAGATTGCCGAGCTGACCGAGAAGATCGCCAAGGCGAAGATGCCGCCCGAGGTCGAGAAGGAAGCGACCAAGGAGTTGCGGCGCCTGGAGCGCATGCCCGAAGGCGCGGCCGAGCACGGCATCATCCGCACCTATCTCGACTGGCTGACCGAGTTGCCCTGGGCGCTGCCCGAGGGCGAGAAGGAGATCGACATCGCGCAGGCCCGCAAGGTGCTCGACGACGATCATTACGGTCTCGACAAGATCAAGCGGCGGATCGTCGAATATCTCGCCGTGCGCAAGCTCGCGCCCGAGGGCAAGGCGCCCATCCTCTGCTTCGCCGGCCCTCCCGGCGTCGGCAAGACCTCGCTGGGTCATTCGATCGCCCGCGCCATGGGCCGCCCGTTCGTGCGCGTGAGCCTGGGCGGCGTGCATGACGAGGCGGAGATACGCGGCCACCGCCGCACCTATATCGGCGCCATGCCCGGCAACATTATCCAGGCGATCCGCAAGGCCGGCACGCGCGACTGCGTGATGATGCTCGACGAGATCGACAAGATGGGGCGCGGCATTCAGGGCGATCCGTCGGCCGCGATGCTCGAAGTGCTCGACCCCGAGCAGAACGGGACGTTCCGCGACAATTATCTGGGCGTGCCGTTCGACCTCTCGCGCGTGGTGTTCATCGCCACGGCGAACATGCTCGACACCATCCCCGGCCCGCTGCGGGACCGCATGGAGATCATCACGCTCGCCGGCTACACCGCCGAGGAGAAGCTCAATATCGCGCGGCGCTACCTCGTGAAGCGCCAGCTCGACGCGAACGGCGTGACGGCCGAACAGGTCGAGATCGACGACGCCTCACTGCGGGCGATCATCGACTATTACACCCGCGAGGCGGGCGTGCGGAACCTGGAGCGCGAGATCGGCAAGACCATTCGGCATGCCGCGGTGAAGATCGCGGACGGATCGCAACAGCATGTCGGCATAACCCAAGCCGATCTCGACGAGGTGCTCGGTGGACGCATCTTCGAGAATGAGGTGGCGCAGCGCACCAGCGTGCCCGGCGTCGCGACCGGCATGGCCTGGACGGCGGTGGGTGGCGACATCCTGTTCGTCGAGGCGACGCGCATGCCCGGCAAGGGCCAGCTCATCCTCACCGGCCAGCTTGGCGACGTGATGAAGGAAAGCGCGCAGGCGGCGCTCAGCCTGGTCAAGAGCCGCGCCACGACGATGGGCATCGATCCGCACGATTTCGAGGTGCACGACATCCATATCCACGTGCCGGCGGGCGCCACGCCCAAGGACGGGCCGAGCGCGGGCGTCGCCATGTTCATGGCGCTCTCCTCGCTGTTCCTCGGGCGCACAATCCGCAGCGACACGTCGATGACCGGCGAGATCTCGCTGCGCGGGCTGGTGCTGCCGGTGGGTGGCATCAAGGAGAAGGTCGTCGCGGCGGCGAGCGCGGGCATCACCCGCGTGATGCTCCCGGCACGCAACAAGCGCGATTATGACGACATCCCGTCCAGCACGCGCGAGAAGCTGGAGTTCATCTGGCTGGAGAAGGTCGAGGACGCGCTGGAGAACGGGCTCGATCCGGCAGCGGGACATCCCCGGAGTTGAGATTGCCGCACCCCTCCTCTCGTCGGAGGAGGGGCCAGAGGCGGTCAGAACATCCCGTTCACATTCGCCCCCTCGGTCACCACGTCCTGCGACACGTCCCAATGCTCCGCGATCAGGCCCTCCTCGATCCGGAAGATGTCCATCACCGCAAAGCCGTTGTCGCCCGGCCAGCGGCGGACATGATAATGCACGATCACATGGTCGCCGTCCGCGAACATGCGCTTGACGTCGTGCACCGCCTCCGGGCTCTGCGCCCTGATGAAGTCGAGGAATTTCTTCAGCGGCTCGCGCCCCGTCTCCACATTGGGATTATGCTGGATGTAGCCGGGGGCGATGAAGCGATCGACCGCCGCGCTGTCCATCGGGTTCAGCACCTGTGCGAACAGGCCGCGCACGAGCGCGAGATTGGCTTGCTCCTGCGGCGTGTACGCCATGTCCTCTCCTCTTGCGCTTGGCGGTCCGCTCCTTCAGACCAGCTTTAAGGGAGCCGCGCAAGGCTCGCACGGGAGAGGCGGATGAGCGAGGCGGACTTCATCATCGTGGGCGCGGGCAGCGCCGGCTGCGTGCTCGCCAACCGCCTGAGCGCCGAGCCGGGCGCGCAGGTGGTGCTGCTCGAAGCGGGCGGCGAGTGCCGCCACCCGATAATCGACATGCCGCTTACCTGGATGCAGGCCTCGGCGATGGAGCGCTTCATCTGGGGCAATCAGAGCGAGCCCGATCCGCACCGCGATGGCCGCTCCGAGCCGGTGCCGCGCGGCCGGGTGATGGGCGGCTGCTCCTCCATCAACGGCACCATGTATATTCGCGGCCACCGCGCGGACTATGACGGCTGGCGCGAGTTGGGCCTGCCCGGCTGGGGCTATGACGACGTACTGCCCTATTTCCGGCGCTCCGAAACGCATTGGCGCGGCGCGAGCGCGGTCCACGGCGGCACGGGCGAGATGCACGTCTCGCCGATGACGCCCGACCCGGTGCTGTTCCCCGCCTTCATCGAGACGGCGAAGCAACTGGGCCACCAAGCCGAGCCCGACTTCAACGTGCCCGAGCCCGAGGGCTTCGGCATGCCCGACTGCACGATCAAGGCGGGGCGGCGGCACAGCACCGTGCGCGCCTTCATCGATCCGGTGAAGAACCGGCCCAATCTGCGCGTGGAGACCGATGCGCTGGCCACGCGCATCCTGATCGAGAACAGCCGGGCGGTGGGCGTGGAATATCGGCGCGGCGGCCAACTCTACCAGATCCGTGCGCGGCGCGAGGTGATCGTCAGCGGCGGCGCGATCAATTCGCCCCAGCTCCTCATGCTTTCCGGCATCGGCCCCGCCGCGCATCTCCGGGAAATGGGCATCGCGCCGGTGCTGGATCTGCCGGGCGTGGGGCAGAATCTGCAGGATCATCCGATCGCGCTCAGCTTCTGGCTCGCCTCCGGCCCGGTCGCCTTCGACGACAAGCTGCGCATCGACCGGCTCGCCTGGAATGCAATCCGCTGGCAGCTTTTCGGCACCGGCACGATGGCGCAGAGCCCCATGTCCGTGCAGGGCTTCCTGCGCTCAGGCCCCGAGCAGGCGCGGCCAGACCTGCAATTTCAGGTCGTCCATTCGAGCTATCAGGCGCGGCCATGGTTCCCCGGCTGGCGCAAGGGGGCGGGCCACCAGTTCTCGGTCGGCACGCTGCTCCTGAACCCGGAAAGTCGCGGGACGATCACGCTGGCGTCCGCCGATCCGGCCGCGCTGCCCAGAATATTCCTCAATTTTCTTGGCGCCGAGAGCGACCGCCTGCGTCTGCGCCAGGCATTCCGGTTCCAGCGCCGCTTCTTCGACACGCAGCCCGCCAGGGCGCTGGTCGCCGCCGAGCTGGCGCCGGGGCCGGCCGCCGAGAGCGACGAGGCAATCGACGGCTGGCTGCGCGCCACGGTGATGAGCGGGGGCCATCCTGTCGCGACCTGCGCCATGGGTGCGGTGCTCGATGCGGAGCTGCGCGTGCGCGGCATCGATGGCCTACGCGTGGTCGATGCCTCGTCCATGCCGACGATCATCCGCGGCAACACCAATGCGCCGGTCATCATGATCGCGGAGAAGGCGGCGGACATGATCCTCGGGAAGCCGGCGCCGGCGGGAAATGAGCGGGAGCATGTTGAATGAGCAGGACTGAGGCCGTGGCGACTGAACAGCCGGTCAGGCAGGGCATCACCGCTCAGGTGCTGGCCATCGGCCTGCTCAGCTTCCTCATCATGATCATCGACGGCTATGACATCGGCGCCATGCCGATCGTCGTGCCGCATCTCGCGCCGATGTGGGGCGTCGCGCCAGCCAGCTTCGGACCGGCGCTCTCGGCGGTGGTGATCGGCCTTGGCGTCGGCGCCTTCCTGTTCGCGCCGCTCGGGGACCGGTTCGGGCGGCGCACGACCACCGTCGTCTCGCTCGCGATCATCAGCCTCGCGACGATCGCGACGGCCTGGTCGAGCAGTGTCGCGCAGCTTTTCTGGTGGCGGCTGGTGACGGGAGCCGGCCTTGGCGCTTGTCTCCCCAATGTGCTGGCGATCCTCGCCCGGATCATCCCCGCCGAGCGCCGGGCAAGTGCGATGACCATCGTCTCGTGCGGCATACCAATCGGGGCGGCGGGCGCCGGCGCGATCGTCCCCGCGCTTACCCGCGCGCAGGGCTGGCAGGCGGCCTTCTATGTGCCGGGCCTTGCCATGCTCGCTGTGACCATCGTCGTCGCGCTCTACCTGCGGCAATTGCCGATGCCGCAGGCGCCCTCCGAGCCCAGGGCGCGGAGCTGGCGCTGGACGGACATCCCCATCTTCGCGCCGCTCGGGCCGGGGCTCGTGAAGCGCACGGCGATTTTCTGCGCGCTGTTCTGCTTCAACGCGCTCAGCATGTACATGCTCGCGAGCTGGCTGCCCACCGTGCTCGGCAAGGTCGGCTTCGCGTTCGAGCAGGCGTCGCTGATGGCCTCCATCGTCCAGATCGGCGGGCTGTTCGGCGGGCTCATCCTCGCGACCCAGATCGACAGGCACCGCACCATCGGCGCGCTGCTCGCCGGCTATGCGCTGGTGGCGCTCGGCCTTGTCGCCCTGACCCTCGTCGGGCCGGGCTTTGCGAGCTGGGGCGCCATATTTCTGCTGATCGGCATGGGCGTGGGCGGCGCGCATATCGCGCTGCCGGCCGTCGCCGCGAACATCTATCCCGCCACCATGCTCTCGGCCGGGATCGGCCTCGCCGTCACGGTCGCGCGGCTGGGCGCGATGGCCGGGCCAATGGCGGGGGCCGCGCTCATCGGCGCGAACGTCTCCGTCAATGGCTTTTTCCTGGCGTTGCTGGTGCCTGTCGCGCTCTGCGCGCTCAGCGTTCTCGCCTTCGCCAAGGCACGGCTCGCCAATGGGCCAGCGCAAGACGCCAGCTCATGACCGATCCCTTCGATCTGGCGCGTTTCGTCGCGGCGCAGGAGCAGGGCGGAACCTATGCGCATTCCCTTGCCGAGATCCGCGCCGGCCAGAAGCGCAGCCACTGGATGTGGTTCGTCTTTCCCCAGCATGACAGCCTCGGCCACAGCGCGATGGCGCGGCGCTACGGTATCCGCGCGCTGGAGGAAGCGCGGGCCTATCTCGCCCATCCGCTGCTTGGCGCCCGGCTGCGCGAATGCGTGGGCGCGCTCGGCGATCTGCGCGACGCCGAGCCGGTGGCGGTCTTCGGGCAGGTCGATGCGATGAAGCTGCGCTCCTGCCTCACCTTGTTCGAGGCAGCCGGGGGCGGGGCGCTTTTTACCGAAGCGCTGGAACGCTGGTACGGCGGCCTGCGCGACCCGGCGACCCTTGCGGCGCTGGATCGATGAGTGGGGAGGGCGAGAGTCTGGCCTGATTGATTTCAGGTCTGTCCGAGCGGAGGACCGATCAGGCGAAGCTGGGTGCCGCGAGGGATTGGTGGATTTGCGGTATTCCGCCGTGATTTCCGCCGCCGCGGCTCTGGTCCAGCGAGATCACTTCCGCGCCATGGTCTTCCAATGCGTCGAGAAATGTGCGCAGCCACCAGTGGACGTCCTCACGCTGCACCGACTCGAGGAGCGCGGCGTGGCGCGCCCTGCGCTCCTCAAGCCCCATGTCGAGCGCCTGCGCCAAGGCATCGGAGAGTTCCTCCGGACTATAGGGATTGACCAGCAAGGCCTGTTTCAACTGCTCCGCCGCGCCTGCGAATTTCGAGAGGATCAGCACGCCCGGATCGTCCGGGTCCTGCGCCGCCACATATTCCTTGGCGACGAGGTTCATCCCGTCCCTCAGCGGCGTGACGAGGCCGACCCTTGACGCGCGGAACATCCCGGCAAGCGAGGTGCGGTCATAGCCACGATTGACATAACGCAGCGGCACCCAATGAACCGTGGCGAACTCGCCGTTGATATGGCCGGACAAGGCATCGAGCCCCTTGCGGATATCCTGATAGCTGGCGACGTCCGCGCGCGAGGGCGGCGCGATCTGCAGCAGCGAGACTTTCTCCTGGTAATGCGGTTGATCGGTCAGCAGCCGCTCATAGCCGTGAAAGCGGTGTTCCAGCCCCTTGCTGTAATCCAGCCGATCCACGCCGATGATGAGGCATTTGCCGTCGAGGCTCTTGATCATCTCCTGCCGCGCGGTTTCCGCCTCCGGGCTTGCGGCGCTCTCCATGAAGTCTTGCGCATCAATGCCGATCGGGCACGCGATGACGCGCACGCTCCGGCCGCCGATGCGGATCGTGCCGTCGTCCTGCATCTCGGCATCGGGGAACTGATCGCGCACATATTCCAGAAAACCGTCGCGCCACGCGTTGCACTGGAAGCCGAGCAGGTCATAGTCGAACAGCGCTTCCACGAGCTGGCGATGGTGGGGAAGCGAGAGCAGCAGGCGCAGCACCGGCCAAGGCGTGTGCAGGAAGAAGCCGATCCGGTTCCCGACGCCGCGCTGGCGCAACTCGCTGCCGAGCGGGATCAAGTGATAGTCGTGCACCCAGATAAGGTCGTCGGGCGCGATCAGCGGCAGCATAGTCTCCGCGAAGCGCGCATTTACGCGCTCATAGCCCCCCGCAAAGCCCCGCTCGAACTCGGCGAGGTCGATACGGTCGTGGAAGAGGGGCCACAGGGTGCGATTGGCGAAGCCGTTATAATATTCCTCGACGTCCTGCGCCTCCAGATCCACCGTCGCAGTCGTCACGCCGTCGTTGCGTGAGAAGTTGATCTGGCCGCTGAACTGGTCGATCTCGTTGCCCGACCAGCCGAACCAGATGCCGTTGGTCTCCCGCAGGGCCGAGTTCAGAGCGACCGCAAGTCCGCCCTGATTGGCCTTGCCCTCGCCAACAGGAGGGCTGACACGGTTGGACACGACAAGCAGGCGGGTCATCTTATCGCACTCCAGGGTTTGCTCAGCAGAACGGCGCAGTTGATCATGCCTACTAACGAGTAGGTCTGCGGATAGTTGCCCCAGAGTTCGCCCGTTAAGGGATCAATGTCCTCGGAAAGCAGGCCGGCCGCCGTCCTGCGCTGGAGCATTTCCTCGAACAGCACGCGCGCCTCGGTGATCCGGCCTGTCGCGTGCAGGGCTTCGATCAACCAGAACGTGCAGACGTTGAAGGCGGTGTGGGGTAGCCCGAAGTCGTCCTCGGTCGCGTAGCGGAGCATGTAGCTGCCTCGGCGCAGTCCTTCCTCCACGGCGCTCAGCGTGCTGCAAAAGCGAGGATCGGTGGGCGAGAGGAAGCGCAAATCGAGGAGTTGGATGATGCTCGCATCGAGATCGTCCCCGCCGAAGGTCGCGGACATGCGCCCGGTGTCATCCCGCCAGGCGGCCTTCTCGATCGTCGCGCGGATCGTGTCTGCCCGCTCCTGCCAGTAGACGACCCGCTCCGGGAGACCGAGAGCGGCCGCGGCATTCGCCAGTCGATCGCAGGCCGCCCAGCACATGGCGGCGGAATAAGTGTGGACATGGCTGCGCGTGCGCAGTTCCCACAGCCCCGCGTCGGCCCTGTCATGGACAGCCCAGGCGCGCTCTC
>JAFKLU010000099.1:0-2105 GCA_017304105.1 Sphingomonadales bacterium | reverse complement strand
GCTGGTCGAAGAAGCTCTGCGTGTTTGAGAGGACGATCTGGCCGTAGGCGTCATGCTGGATCTGCTCGGCCGCCTGATTGCCCACGCGCACCGGCCCCATGCCGCGATAGCCCTCCAGGCCCTGCGCGATCCACTCGGTCAGCGTCGCCTCGCCGCCCACGCCGTAAAGCGGCTGGATATGCCCGCCCTTGGCATTGTCCACGATGTTGCGGAGATATTCGAGATAGCTTTCCAGCACGTCCAGCGCGCCGAGCCGGTTGAGGGCCTGCACGGTATAATAAGCGTCGCGGATCCAGCAGTAGCGATAATCCCAGTTACGGCCCGAATCCGCATGTTCCGGGATCGAGCTGGTGAGGGCCGCGACGATCGCGCCGGTCTCCTCATGCTGGCAGAGCTTGAGGGTGATCGCGGCGCGGATCACCGCTTCCTGCCATTCAACCGGGGTTGCCAGGCCGCGCACCCAGCTCTGCCACTCGCGCACGGTGCGATCGAGCATCGTATCCAGCGAGGCCTGCAAGTCGTCGGTGAAGCTCTCGTCCGGCCCGAGGAAGAAATGCAGCGCCCGCTCGACGCGGAACAGCCGCTCGTCCTCGATCCACCCGACAGGCGCCGTGGTGGTCAGGCGCAAGGTCATCGTATCGAGCAGATAGCGGATGTGATTGGTGCCGCGCGTGCGCTCCGGGTCCTTCGAGCCCCAGGCGCGCGAGGGCCTGAGCCGCACACGGATGCGCGGAGAGCCTGCGGTGGGGCGCACGATGCGCACGAACGCCACCGGGCGATACATGCGCGCGTTGCGGCCGAAGCGCGGGCAGAAATCGATCACCTCTATCGCGTTGCCGTCCGCATCGGCATGGCGGGTGACGAGCACGGGGCTGTTGCGCAGATAATGCTGGCTGGTCTCCACGCAGCCTTCCAGGTCGATCTCCCAAAAGCCGCGCGCGCCGGGCGCAGCGCGCGGCGCCGGATCGAGCAGGGAGGAAAAGGCCGGATCGCCGTCGACGCGCGGCACGCATCCCCAGACGAAGCGACCGGCCCGATCGACGAGAGCGGAGACCTGGCAATTGCCGATCGGCCAGAGATCGAGCGTGGCCGTCATGCGGCTATCGCCGCGAGCCAGGCGCGCACCGCGGCAGGATCAGCGAGGCTATATGTCGCGGCGGTCGGTTCGCGATGGCCGACCAGCACGCCGGCGCCGCAGAGATCGCGGGCGGCTTCGAAGCCGGCTTCGTCCGTGTCGTCATCACCCACGAACAGGGGGCGCGTGCCGGCCATAGGGGCGCGCGCCATGAGCGCGCGGACGGCCTTGCCCTTGTCGCCCCCGGGCATCCGCAATTCCGACATCATCTTGCCCGGCTGGTATTGGAGATCGAGCGCTTGCGCGAGCGCGGCGACGAATGCTTGCGCCTCGCCCTCCACAGCCGGCGCCCGGCGATAATGGAGGGCAACGCCATAGCTCTTGTCTTCGACCAGCACTCCGGGCTGCGCGTCGGCGAACTCGCACAGGCGCACATAGGCTTCATCGAGCGCGCGCGGACGTGCCGGATGGGCTGAGACGCCTTGCCAGCGATGCTCGTTACCATGACTGCCGGAGAGCGCGACCAGATGGGCGATGGGGCCGAGAATGAGGTCCAGCTGCGCGATCGATCGTCCACTGACGATCGCCAGCCGCCCATCGAGCCGTTCAGCGACGCGTGCCAAGAGATCGCGCAGCACCTCGTCCGCGATCACCTGATCCGGGTCGTCGATGAGTTCGAGCAGGGTTCCATCCAGGTCGAGAAACAGGCTCCAGCCCCCGCGCGCGTCCGGCAGCGGGAACAAGGCATGGCGCGGCATATCGAGAATGAGCGGTCTCCTCGTCGTTACTGGCCCCTGGCTGAACGCATTGGACAGCGCGGGAGTTCCGGATGACAGGGGGAGGCCGGCTTGCTACCTCCACCCCATGCCTGCCGCGATCCTGTTCGTCTGCCTTGGAAATATCTGTCGCTCGCCCTTGGCGGAGGCAGCGTTTCGGCGGGCCGCGGAGGAGGCTGGCCTCGATGTGCTTGCGGACTCGGCCGGCACCGGGGACTGGCATGTGGGCCGCCCGCCGGACCGCCGAGGCCCGC
>JAFKLU010000098.1:15731-22374 GCA_017304105.1 Sphingomonadales bacterium | reverse complement strand
GTCCATCCCTGGAGCCGTTCCGCGCCGCTGTTCCAGATCGTCACCTTGCCGGTGGGGTCCAGCATGTAGATCGCAAGTCCATGGGCGCCGTCGATGAGGAGATTGAGCTCCTCGGCGAGATCGGTCGCCTCGCCGGCGCGCTGGCTGGCCACCCGGTCGCTCTCGATCGCCCGGCGGCGCGACCGGTTGATCGTCTCGCCCAGCAGGATGATGACGAGCGCCGAGCCGAAAAACAGCGCCGTCTGCGCATAATCAAGCAGGGCCAGGCCACGCACGGCGGCGAGGCCGAGGATGAAGGCGCTGAGGAGAACGGCCGCGAAAACGGCGGAGATCGAGCCGAACCAGAGCGCCAGGCCGAGAATGACCGGCGCGAAAAGCAGGAAGGAAGCCTCGGCGGCCCACGGCGCGAGGGCAAGGCACAGCCCGACTGCCAGGAGAACGATCAGTCCCGCGATGCCGAAGCGTGTCAATGTGGACCAGGACCGTGCCTGCACAGCGGCATATCCTCCATTGGTGCGAGAGATTCGCGCAGACGCCGGTTCCCGGCTTAGCGCACTCGCCCGTGGCTGGAAACATGGGTTCGGACATCAGGGAAACTACGAATGGCCGGGCGATCCCCATCGCGGGCATGCCGGGGGTGCGCTATCGAGCGCCTGGTTCCTGCCCGAAGCGAGGCTTCCATGACGATCCGTAATCTCTCACCCCTGCTTCATGCCGGGAGCATCGCCGTCGTCGGCGGCTCCGCCCGGACCGGAAGCCTCGGCGCAATCGTGCTCGACAACATCCTTGCGAGCGGATTTCCGGGGCGTGTCCAGGTCGTGAACACCCGGACGGTCGAGCGGCCGGGCGTCGAATGGGTGGCGAGCGTGGCCGCGCTGGGGCCGGCGCCGGATCTCGCCATCGTGGTGACGCCCGCGGCGACCGTGCCGGCTATCGTGGCGGACCTTGGCAGGCTGGGCACCAAATGCGCTGTGATCGTCTCGGCGGGCCTCACGGATGCGAGCGGGCTCAAGCGGCCCATGCTGGAGGCGGCCGCCGCGCACGGCATGCGCATCGTCGGGCCGAATTGCCTCGGTATCGCGGCCCCGCACGTTCCGCTCGACGCAACCTTCGCGCGCACGCGCGCCGCGCCGGGCGGGCTCGCGCTCATCTCGCAGAGCGGCGCGCTGGTGACCGGGGTGCTCGACTGGGCGCAGGCGCGCGGCATCGGCTTTTCCGGCGTCGTGTCGGCGGGTGACATGGCGGACGTGGACCTGGGCGACCTGGTCGACCTGTTCGCGGACGATCCCCGGACGGACGCCATCCTCATCTATCTGGAAGGCGTGACCGACGCGCCGGAATTCCTTGCCGCCGCGCGTGCCGCCGCCCGGCGCAAGCCGGTTATCGCGATCAAGGCCGGCAAGAGCCCGCTGGCCGCGCGGGCGACGCTTTCGCACACCGGCGCGCTGGCAGGCAGCTATGACGTTTATCGGGCCGCCTTCGAGCGCGCCGGCATCGTGGTGGTTGAGACGCTCACCGCCCTGTTCGATGCCGCCGCCATTCTCTGCGCGGCCCGCCCGGCCTGTGGAGACCGCCTCGGCATCGTGACCAATGGCGGCGGCGCCGGCATCCTCGCCATCGATGCGCTGGGCGCGGCACAGGCGCAGCTCGCCTCGCTTGAAACCACCACGATCGATGCGCTGACCGCCGCGCTGCCGGCGGGCTGGTCGCACGGCAATCCGGTCGACGTGCTCGGCGATGCCGGGCCGGACCGCTACCGGGCGGCGGTGCGCGCCGTGCTGCGCGATCCCGGCGTGGACGCGCTGCTCCTCATGAATTGCCCGACCGGCCAATATGATGCGGTCGACATAGCGACGGCGATCAGCGACGAGGTGGAAGCCGCGCGGGCCGATCATATCGTCAAGCCGGTGCTCGCCTGCTGGCTCGGCGATGCCAATGCCGCGGCGGTACGCGAGGCGCTGGGGCGGGCCTCGATCCCGGTCTATACCACGCCGCTTGAGGCGGTGCGCGGCTTTGGCTATCTGCTTGCCGCCCGGCGTGCCCGCCTCTCGCTCACCGACAGCCTTGCCGCCACGCGCAGCTTCGCGACCGATGCCGCGGCGGCGCGGGCCATCATCGCCACGGCGAGAGCGGAGGGGCGGACGCTGCTCTCCGAGATCGAGGCGAAAGATGTGCTCGCTGCTTATGGCATACCGGTCGCGCGGACCCGTTTCGCGCAGACCGCTGCCCTTGCCGGCGCGGCCTGCGCGAGCCTGAGGGCGCCCTATGCGCTCAAGATCGTTTCGCCGGACATCAGCCACAAATCCGACGTTGGCGGCGTGGCGCTGGACCTGCCCGACGGGGAGGCCGTCGCGGCGGCGGCCGGTGCGATGGAAGCGCGCATCCGGCGCGAGCATCCCGATGCGCGCCTGCTCGGTTTCGCGGTCGAGGAAATGGTCGTGCGACCGGGCGCGCGGGAGATGATCGTCGGTATCGCCACGGATGCCACCTTCGGTCCGGTGCTGCTCGCGGGCACTGGCGGAACTGCCGTCGAGGTCATTGGAGACAAGGCGCTGGCGCTGCCGCCTATCGACCATGCGCAGGCGCAGGCGCTGGTCCACGCGACCGCGATCTCCCGGCTGCTCGCGGGCTACAGGAATGTGCCCCCGGCGGACATCGATGCCGTTGCCGGGGTGCTGGACGGGCTCTCCGCAATGACCGTCGATCTGCCCGACATCGTGGAGCTGGACATCAATCCGCTGCTCGTCGACACGCAGGGCGTGATCGGGCTGGACGCGCGCATCCGGATTTCCGCCGAGCCGCAGACGCGCTCGCGCCTCGCGCTACGCCCGCCGCCGCTGCAATGGTCCGCCGATCTCGCCACGCGCAGCGGCACGCGCATTCATGTGCGGGCGGTGCGCGCCGACGATGAGCCGGCCCTCGCGCGCTTCTTCGAGAAAGTCTCGCCGGAGGATCTGCGCTTCCGCTTCATGACCGGGCTGGCGAGGGTCGATCATGAGCGCCTCGTGACCATGACCCGCGTGGACTATTGGCGCACGATCAGCTTCCTCGCGCTGGAGGACAGCGGCGATATTGTCGCGACCGCGATGCTTGCCACCGATCCCGACCGCACGCGCGCGGAAGTGGCGCTCGTCACGCGCAGCGACATGAAGGGCAAGGGCGTGAGCTGGGCGCTGTTTGAGCATGTGCTGCGCTATGCGCAGGCAGAGGGGATCGGCACGGTCGAGGCGCTGGAATGCGCGGACCACGAGGCCGCGCTGCAGATGGAGCGCGAACTAGGCTTCACGACGTGCGTCGACCCGGACGATTCCACGGTGCGCATTGCGCGGCGCGTCTTCGCCGGTCAGGAGCCTTCATGACCCGCGCGCTGCATCTGTGCATCATCGACGGGCATCCCGATCCCGATCCGGCGCGGTTCATCCACGCCTTGGCCGATCGCTATGCGCAGGGCGCCACCGCCTCCGGCCATGAGGTCCGCCGGATCGACGTGGCGAAGCTCGATCTCCCCATCGTCCGCTCACGGCACCAGTGGGAGGAGGAGCCGATCCCGGCCGACATCCGCACGGCGCAGGAGACGATCGCCTGGGCCGATCATCTGGTCATCCTCTATCCGCTCTGGCTGGGCGACGTGCCGGCGCTGCTCAAGGCTTTCCTGGAGCAGGTGATGCGGCCGGGCTTCGCGTTCGATCCCGGCGGGAGCGGCCTGCCGCGCAAGAAGCTGAAGGGCCGAACGGCGCGCCTCGTCGTCACCATGGGCATGCCGGCGCTGTTCTATCGCGCCTATTACGGGTCACACAGCGTCAAGAGCTTCGAGCGCAACATCCTGCGCTTCGTCGGTATTCGCCCGGTCGGCCATGTCCTCATCGGCAATGTCGAGAGCGACGCCGAGGCGCGGGAGGAATGGCTCAGGGAACTTCAGCAACTCGGTTCGCTGGGGAACTGAGCGCGGCTACATCGCAGAAGGCGGGAGCAACATGTGCTCCTGCCTTCGCGGGAGCACATCGTCCCTGGCAGCCCTCTTCAGTGCCCGAGCAGCAGCGGGAGCTTGGCCTTGCCGAGCATGCGCTTGGTGACGCCGCCAAAGGCTTCCATGAGCCGCCCCCGACCATAAGCGCCCATCAGCACATAATCGGGCCGCCAGCGCTCGCATTCCTGCGCGATGGCGACGTCCGGCGCGTTCAGCGCATCGTCGATTGTGCGCACGGTCGCATGGATATTGTGCCGGGAGAGATATTGCGCGGCTTCGAGCGGATCGGTGCGTTCGGCACCGTCGCGCACCATGAAGATCTCCACCTCGTCGGCCAGCGCGAGCAGCGGCGTGCAGGCGCGCATCGTGGCGGCGCAGGAGGCACGGCCGTCCCAGGCGATCAGGGCGCGGTTGAACGCCATGCGCTCCAGCGTCTGCGGCACCGCGAGCAGAGGCTTGCGGGCGCGCACGAGGATCTGGCTCGCCATCTCCCGCATGCTCGGATAGCCCTCGAAGCCCGCGTCCATCACGATCACGTCGGCAAGGGTCGAAGCGGAAATCACGCCGCCCGAGATGCTGGCGGTGACGTCGGTCCAGTCCCAGGAGACGTCTTCCTTCTCCAGCCGCGCCTGCAGGGCGGCCTTGTTCTCGCTCTCGCGCGCCTGTTCCGCCGCGAGCAGCATGGCACCGCCATTGCCGACATAATCGTCGAAGCCGACGCCGGGCATGATGGCAACGTCCACGCAACTCAGATGGCCTTCAAGCGCGCGGGTCAGATCGAGCGCTGCCTGAAAGCGGGCTTCCTGCCCCTTGTCGTCATGAACCAGCAAAAGCACATTCTTCATGATAATCTCCACCTCATCCACCGTCGCGGCCGAAACTATGGGGGTGGCGGGCGCATCGTAATGAGGGAAGATACGGATATGGCACCGGGCCTCGACGAATATTGAAGGGGCGTGCCGCGCGACCGGTGTTTTCAGGATGAGGGACGAGATGAACGCAATGGAAATCCCAGCGCCCGGCCAGCCGCTCCGGCCGGTGGTGCGCGACATGGGCGAACCCGGCGAGCAGGAATTGCTTCTGCAGGTGGCGGCCTGCGGCGTCTGCCGCACGGACCTGCATGTGCTCGATGGCGAGATTCCGGCGCGATATCCGATCATACCGGGGCACGAGATCGTGGGGCGCGTGGTCGCGATCGGGCCGGGGACGGAAGGCTTCGCGATCGGGCAGCGTGTGGGCGTGCCCTGGCTCGGGCAGACCTGTGGCACTTGCTCTTTCTGTCTCTCGGGCCGGGAAAATCTCTGCGACCGGCCGCAGTTCACCGGCGCGACCCGCGATGGCGGCTATGCGAGCCATGTGATCGCGAACGCGCAGTATTGCTTCCCCCTGCCGGATGGCTTCTCGGACGAGGAAGCGGCGCCGCTGCTTTGCGCCGGGCTGATCGGCTGGCGAGCGCTGCGGCTGGCGGGAGAGGCGCCGGTGATCGGCCTCTATGGCTTTGGCGCGGCTGCCCATATTCTGGCGCAGGTCGCCGTGTGGCAGGGGCGGCGCGTCCTCGCCTTCACCAAGGAGGGCGATCTCGACGGGCAGGCCTTTGCGCGGTCACTGGGCTGCGTCTGGGCGGGATCGTCGAACGAGCCGCCGCCCGAGCTGCTCGATGCGGCGTTGATCTTCGCGCCCGCAGGCGAGCTGGTGCCGCGCGCGCTGAAGGCGGTGCGCAAGGGCGGCAAAGTGGTGTGCGCCGGCATCCACATGAGCGACATTCCCGGCTTCCCCTATGCGGACCTGTGGGGCGAGCGGCAGATCCTGTCGGTCGCCAATCTGACCCGCGAGGACGGCACGTCCTTCCTGGAGGTGGCGGCGCGCGCCGGGATCAGGCCGGTGACGCAGCGCTTCCCGCTGGCGCAGGCGAACGAAGCGCTGGCGCAGCTGCGCGCTGGCACGCTCAAGGGCGCGGCGGTTCTGGTGCCCGAGGGCGCGCTTTGACGGGCGCGCGCGACACCGCGGCGCAACTCGCCGATCTGCTCGGCGGCGATGCCAAGCGGATCGACACGCATGGGGCCAGCATCCTCCTGACCGGCGAACGCGCCTGGAAGGTCAAGCGGCCGGTGAGCCTGCCCTATCTTGATTTCTCCACGCCCGAGAAGCGCCGCGCCGCGCTGGAGGCGGAACTGGCGCTCAATCGCCGCACGGCGCCGGATCTCTATCTCGGCGTGCATCCGCTGACCCGTTCGGCCGATGGTGCGCTTGCTCTCGGTGGGGCCGGGGAGCCGGTCGACTGGGTGCTGGAGATGAAGCGCTTCCCGGACGACGCGCTGCTTGTCGATCATGCCGCGCGGGGTGCGATCGAGGATGGCGCGATGCTGCAGCTTGCCGATGCGGTTGCGGCTTTCCATGCCGGGGCGGAGATATTGGCCGACGCCGAGGGTGCCGCGCGGATCAGGCGCGTGGTCGAGGGCAATGCTGTCAGCATGGCGGCTTTCCCGGAGATGCTGGAACCGGCCGCCGCGCGCGCCCTGACCGGACGGCTGCTCGCGCTGATCGAGGCTCATGCCGCCCTGCTCGACGCGCGCGCGCGGGCGGGGCGGGTCCGGCATGGCCATGGCGACCTGCATCTGCGCAACATCGCGCTGATCGACGGGGCGCCGGTGCCGTTCGATTGCCTGGAGTTCGACC
>JAFKLU010000098.1:0-15651 GCA_017304105.1 Sphingomonadales bacterium | reverse complement strand
CATGCTGGGCATCCGGGCCTCGATCCGCGCGCATGTGATGGCCGCGCAGGGCAAGCCCGAGGAGGCGCGCCGCTATCTCGATCTTGCCGGGCAGTTCCTGGAGGATGCGCCGACGCGGCTCGTCGCGATTGGTGGTCTCTCCGGAAGCGGCAAGTCGACCGTGGCACGCGCCATCGGGGGCGGCATCGGGCGGCCGCCGGGCGCGCGCATTCTGCGCAGCGACGTGCTGCGCAAGCGCATCGCCGGTGTCGCGCCCGAGCAGAAGCTGGATGCGGCAGCCTATACGCGGCAAGCGAGCGCGGCGGTCTATGCCGAGATTTACCGGCTGGCGCGGCAGGCGATGGCGGCGGGCCAGAGCGTGATCGCCGACGCGGTGTTCGGCACGGAGGAGGAGCGTATCGCGATCGAGGGCTGCGGAGCGCCGTTCCTCGGCATCTGGCTGGAGCTGCCCGAGGAGACGCGCATCGAGCGGATCGCCGCGCGCGGCCCCGACGCCTCCGATGCCGACGCCACCGTCGCGCGGATGCAGAGCCGGATGCTGGGTGAGGGGACGGTCCGTTGGCGTTCCATCCCCAGCGGAGGCGGGGTTTCCGCGGTTGCGGAGCAGATTCTGGGGTGGCTCAGCGAGCCAGCTTCTCCCTGATCCAGCGGTCGATGAGGGCGGCGCCCTCGTCGCTGTTGCGCTCCAGCATCATGGCATGGCCATTGCCGTGCACGCCATGCTCCTCGAAGCGCAGATGCTCGGCGTCCGCGCCGGCCTGACGGAGGAAATCGACGGTGCCGTGATTGTCCGCAGCCATCCAGCTCGCCTCCGCCGTGACGACGACGATCGGATAGCCCTGCAGGCCCGGCAGTGCGCGCGCCGGTTCGGCCTGCACATGGCAGGCGGCGAGATCGGGCGCGGGCGCCGGGCGCAGGGCGGAGGCGAGCGTCTCGCCCTCTTGCAATGGCGGATCGAAGCGCAGCGGCGCGGCGGTGAGGCCATAGGGGAGGGAGCCGCGACCGCCGGGCATGCCGGTGAAGGGCGGCCCATAAGGCTCGACGGCGACCAGCGCCTTGATGCGATCGGGCCGCGCGTCCGCGATCATCCAGCCGCAGGGGCCGGCCGCCGAGTGCGTCATGAGGATCGCCGGGCCGATCAGGTCCAGCGCCTCCGCCCCGCAGCGCTGGGCGGCAAGGTGGCTCGCCGCCATATCGACCTGCGACGGGCCGGTGCCCGCCATGAACGCGTCCAGCGCCGGGTCGCCGATCTCGCCGCTGCCGGGCCATTGGTTGTGGAGACGCGCCTGCGGGTAAGCGTCCGGCCGGGCCGAGGGATTGGTGAAGAAGGCGCTGATGAACTCATAGGCGCCGAGATCCGACATCGGGCCAAGCGCGTCGGGATGATTTGGCGCGCGGCCATGGCCGGGGCGATCCATCAGATAGACGGCATAGCCCTGCCGCACGAAATATTTGGCCCAGCCTTCGCGTCCATCGGGCGTGCCGAGATAGTCCGTGCTCTGGCCGCCGCCGCCATGGAGCATCAGGATCGGCCATGGCTGGGTGAGCGCCTGGGGCACGAAATATTCGACACAGGCCTGACCGGCCGCGACCGTGCCATGCGCGGTCTGCCTGCGCTCGATGCCGACCCAGAAGAAGCCGTGCGCGGCGAGGACGAGCGGCTCCGTGCCGGCCGCATGGAGGCCCTGAGGTGTCAAATCGCGCATCGCCGGGCCTCTCTCCTTGCTCTCGATTGTGACCTTGCTACTATTTTCGCGAGCGGGGCGCGACTGTTTCGACGATCCGCCGCAGGAGAGAAAGCATGGAGGATGCGGGCGACGTTCTGATCGTCGGCGCGGGGCCGGTCGGCGTGTTCAGCGCCCTCGCGCTGGCGCAGACGGGCGTGTCGGTGACGCTGATCGAGGCGGGGCCGAAAATCCTCGATTCGCCGCGCAACGCGGTGCTGATGCCCTCGACCATCCTCATTTTTCAGGAGCTCGGCATCCTGCCGGAAGTGGAAGAGCTCGCTATCCCGGTCACCACTTTCGCCCTGCACGTGCCGGGCTATGGCGAAAAGTTCCTGCTGCGCTACCCGGAGATGTTCGGCTGGCCGATCGACCGGCAGCTCCATGTCGGGCAGCATCTGTTCACCGGCGTCGGCCTTGAGCATGCGCGGCGCGCGGGCGTGGACGTGCGGTTCGACACGGCGTTGGTCGGGCTGCGGCAGACGGGCGATCATGTGATCGCGCAGGTCGAGAGCGGCGGGGAGCGGCAGGAGCTGCGCGCGAAGTGGCTGATCGGCGCGGATGGCGGGCGCAGCACGGTGCGTGGGCTGATGAACGTGACGTTCGATGGCTTCACATGGGACAACCGCTTCGTCGCGACCAACATCTATCTGCCTTTCGAGCGCTATGGCTATGAGCCGGCCAATTTCATTTGTGATCCCGTCTATGGTGGCGTGGTCGCGCTGCTCAGCAAGGACGGGCTGTGGCGCGTCACCTATCAGGAGGATGCGGCGCTGCCGGGGGAGACCTTCATGGAGCGGTTGCCCGAGCGCTTTGATCGCATCCTGCCCAAGGGCGCCGACTATGTGATCGACAGCGCCAGCCCCTATGCGCTCAATCAGCGGGCGGCGAGTTCCTTGCGGGAAGGGCGGGTGCTGCTGGCGGGTGACGCGGCGCACGTCACCAATCCCAACGGCGGCATGGGCCTCACCGGCGGCATCTGGGATGCGATGGTGCTTTCCGACGTGCTGGGCGCGGTGGTGCGCGGCGAGGCGGACGAGGCGATCCTCGACGCTTATTCGAAGGAGCGGCTGCGCGTCTTCTGGGAGGTCGCCTCGGCGAGCGCGGTCGAGAACAAGCGGATGCAGGAACGCACCGACCCGGCCGAGCGCGAGCGCGACATTGAGGGGTTTCGCGCGCTCGCCAATGATCCGGAGCAGGGCAAGGCGCTGTTCGCTTATCCCTTCCGGCTGATCGGCGACACGTTGCGGCCGGAATCGCGCTGGGCCACGATCGATCTGACACGCGGCATGGCGATGGGCGCGAAGTCGTCCCAGCTTTCGACCAGCCGGACCTGAGACGGTCCGCTCCGGGAGGGGGCAGGCCGGTCTGCCCGCCAAGTTGCCGCATTGCGTGAAATGCCCTAGCGTTCAGCTTCGCGCTGTTTGGGAAAGGTTTCGCATGCGTCTGGCTGGCTGGCTCGTCTCGTTGACCCTCGTTGCCGGTGCGCCGGTCGCCGCGCAGGACGTGCCGCAGGGTTTGCTGCCGGATGTGGCGGCGCCGACGGCTTATCGGATCGACCTGACCATCGTCCCGGAGAATGAGCGCTTCTCGGGTCATGTCGAGATCGACGTGGACCTGAAAAAGGCCGCCCGCTCGCTGTTCCTGCACGGGCGCGATCTCAACATGGCCAGGGCCGTTGCGCGGGTCGGGAAGCGCAGCTTCGCGGCGACCTATACGCAGGTCGATCCGCTCGGCGTCGCGAAGCTCGACTTCAAGACCGCGCTGCCCAAGGGCAAGGTGACGCTGGCCTTCGACTATGACGCGCCTTTCGCGTCGAGCGCGGCGGGGCTGTACCGCGTGAAGGTCGCCGACAAATGGTATGCCTGGACGCAGTTCCAGTCGATCGATGCGCGCGGCGCGTTTCCGAGCTTTGACGAGCCGGGCCACAAGACTCCCTTCACCGTGACGCTCACGACCACGCCGGGGCTGCTTGCGCTCGGCAATGCGCCAGAGGTGGACACCGCCACGGCGGGCGCGCTCGTCAAGCACAGCTTCGCGCCCACCAGGCCGCTGCCGACCTATCTCGTCGCCTTCGTGGTGGGGCCGATGGCGGTTGCGCATGGGAGCGTGCGCCCCTCGCCCCAGCGCGCGACGCCGCTGCCGTTGCGCATCGTCGCGACCGAGCCGAACAAGGACAAGCTTGCCTTCGCGCTGGAGAATAGCGGGCCGATCGTGACGCTGCTGGAGCGCTATTTCGGGACCGAGTTTCCCTTCCCCAAGCTCGACCAGATCGCCTCGCCGGTGATGGGCGGCGCCATGGAGAATGCGGGCGCGGACATCTATGACGACAGCCTGCTGCTGCTCGATGCGAATGCGCCGGTCGCGC
Organism: Sphingomonadales bacterium; assembly: GCA_017304105.1. GTDB lineage: Bacteria > Pseudomonadota > Alphaproteobacteria > Sphingomonadales > Sphingomonadaceae > Sphingobium. Next base: position 11,559 of record JAFKLU010000098.1, on the reverse strand, counting down.
AGCAGCAGCTTTTCGGCATGGTGGTGGCGCACGAGTTGGCGCACCAGTGGTTCGGCGATCTGGTGACGCCCAAATGGTGGGACGACCTGTGGCTCAACGAGAGCTTCGCCAACTGGATGGGCTATCGCATCGGCAATGAGTGGAGGCCCGATCTGCAGATCGGCGTCGGCGCGCTTGCCGAGGCGTTCACGGCGATGAACACCGATGCGCTGGCCGCCGGCCGCCCGATCCACCAGCCGATCGCGACCAATGCCGAGATCGACAGCGCGTTCGACGCGGTGACCTATGGCAAGGGCGGACAGGTGGTGGCGATGATCGCGGCTTATCTGGGCGACGAGAAGTTCCGCGAAGGCGTGCGCCTGCACCTTGGCCGCCACGCTTATGGCAGCGCGACCAGCGAGGATTTCTTCGCGGCTCTGGCCGAGGCGGCGGAGGATGTGCGCATCGTCTCGTCGCTCAAGAGCTTCGTCGATCAGCAGGGCGTGCCGGTGGTGCGCGTCGAGCGCAAGGCGGATGGGCTGTCAGTCAGCCAGTCCCGCTATCACCTGCTCGGCAGCCAGGTGCCGGCGCAGACCTGGAGCATCCCGCTCTGCGTGAAGCTGGGGGCGCAGCGCCAGTGCAGCCTGCTTGACGCGCCGGGCGCCACCATCCCGCTCACCGGCGATGGCGCGATCATGCCCAATGCGGGCGGCACGGGCTATTATCGCTTTTCGCTGAGCGGCGAGGAATGGGGCAAGCTTATCGAGGCGGGACCGTCCCTCCCGGCAGGCGAGGCGCTGGCGCTCAATGACAGCCTGTGGGCGGACATGCGCGCGGGCAACGCGGCGCCGGCCTTGGTGGTGCGCGCCGCGAAACTGATGGCGGGCAATGCCTATTCGGACGCAGCGACCTCCGGCGGATCGCGCCTTGCCAGCCTGCGCAGGCGGGGGCTGATCGGAGGCGGCGCGCTGCCGGCCTATCGCGCCACGCTCGACGCGATCTATGCGCCGATGCTGGAGAAGCTGGGGCTTGATCTCAAGGCGGGGGCCTATCGCGCGGAAAATCCCGACAGGCGGCAATTGCGCGAGAGCGTGGTCGGGCTCCTCGCCGGAGAAGCGCGCGACAATGGGGTGCGGGCGACCCTGGTCCCGGCGGCGCGGTCCTTCCTCGCCGGGCATGAGGACGCCCTCGATCCGGCCTTCTTCGATGCAGCGTTCGGCGCCTATGTTGCCGAGGGCGGGCAGGTGGCGGCGGAGGATCTGTTCAAGCGGGCGCTCGAAAGCGAGGATGCGCTGAGCCGTACCGCGATGCTGGACGCTGTGGCGGGGAGCGGGGACGCCACCGTCGGCCAGTGGCTGCTGGGGCGACTGGCCGAGGGGCCGCGCGCCAGCGAGCAGGTCCGGCTGGTCCGCGCGCTTGCCTATGAGCCGGAGACGCGCGCCATGGCGCTCGCCTGGCTGATCTCGCATTATGACAGGCTGGTGAGCGAAAACGGCATCTTCGCCGCCGGGCGCTTCCCGACCATCGCGGAGGCGGGCTGCTCGATCGCGGATGCCGACCGGGCCGAGGCATGGCTGCGGCCCAAGGTGGTCCAGTACAAGCGAGGGGCGCTGGAGCTTGACCGGACGGTCGAGCAGATCCGCTCCTGCGCCGCGCTCAAGGAGGCGCGCGGGGACGAGATCGCCGCCATGTTCGACTAGTCTTCCCGCTTCGAGTTGGTTGAATGGCTCAACGGCACTGAAGCGTTCGCGCAACAGTGCGCGCGCAGATACATCATGTGTCGCTGAAAGTTGTTGAGAACTCAATTACAGACTGGTAGTCCGTCGTCGTTGTATTTGTCAGATGCCGGCGTGCGGCTGCTCGCCGCCGTTGCGGATTCGTCAAAGAGCGCTGACCGGACAGGTTGGCGCAAGGTTTCAGGAAAGGGAGAGAGATGTTCGGAATCGTCAATCGTCAGCGCGTGCGCTTCATGGCGCCGGCCGCAAGCCTTCGGGCCTTGGGCCTGGGGCTGCTGTTCGCGTCCACGCCTGTCTTCGCTCAGTCGCAGGATGCCGCCGCGCCGCAGGATGAAGGCGCCGATGAGCAGATCGTCGTCACCGGCTCGCGCATCGCGCGCTCGGGCTTTGATCAGCCGACGCCGGTCACCGTGCTCGGCGCAGAGCAGATGGGCCGTCAGGCTGTGGTGAACGTCGCGCAGGCGCTTAACGACCTGCCTTCCTTCCGTCCGCAGGCGACGCCGACCACGAACGCGATCTTCTCCAACAATATCGGCGCTTCCACGGCTGACTTGCGCGGCCTCGGCGCCAACCGCACGCTGGTGCTGATCAATGGCCGCCGCGTCGTCGCCTCGACGGTGCAGGGTGGCAGCTTCGCATCGGCGGGCGCGGTTGACCTCAGCCTCATCCCGACCTCGCTGGTGCAGCGCGCCGAGGTGGTGACGGGCGGCGCTTCGGCGGCTTACGGTTCGGACGCCGTCGCTGGCGTGGTGAACATCATGCTCGACACGCGCCTCAACGGCATCAAGGGTTCCGCCCAGTATGGCATCAACGACGCGGGCGACAACAAGCAGTATATGCTTTCGCTCGCCGGCGGCACGAGCTTTGCCGATGGCCGCGGCCACATCGTCGCGGGCGTCGAATATTCGGACGATAAGGGCGCGCGCGACTGCTACAGCCGTGACTGGTGTGCGCTCTCCTACAACACGGTGAGCAATCCGTTCCTGCCCGGCAGCACCACCCAGCGCGTCGGCGCGGGTCTGCCTGCCACGCTGATCCTGCCCAACGCGCGCACCGCAGCGGCAACCGTCAACGGCATCATCGCGCGCCCGCTCGGGCCGGTTTCGGCCAGCCTGCTGGCTTCGGGCCTGATCGGCACCGAGTTCAATCCGAACGGCACGACCTTCGCGCACAATTACGGCTCGCAATATTATAACGCCGGCCTGTTCCAGAGCGGCGGCGGTGATCCGCGTCTGGCGTTCTACGAGAATTTCGCCCTGTCCGCGCCGGTCGAGCGTCTGGTTGGCTTCGGCCATGCGGAATATGAAGTCACGGACGGCGTGAACCTGTTCGTCGAGGCTTCCTACGGCCGGGTGAAGGGCAGTGCCATCGGTGCGCAGCGGCGCGATCTCGCCAACATCAACATCCAGCGCGATAACGCCTATCTGCCGGACGCGATCAAGGCGACGATGGCGACCTACAACCTTACGCAGGTCCCGTTCGGCCGCGTCTGGAACGACATTGGCCCACAGTATTCCGAGGTGACGCGCGAGAACTACCGCGCCGTCGTCGGCATCAAGGCCGAGATGTGGGCCGACTGGACCTTCGACGCCTACTATCAGTACGGCCGCACCGACTATAGTCAGCGCGGCTACAACACCACGATCACGCCCCGCATGAACTACGCGCTCGATGCGGTGAAGGTGGGCGACACGGTCGTCTGCCGTGGCGTGCGCGACGGCGTGGCGGCTGCGGCGGGCTGCGTGCCGATCAATCCGTTCGGCGCAGGCAACATCTCGGCACCGGCCAAGGCCTATGTCACCGGCACGGTGATGCAGGACACCAAGCTGACTCAGAACGTCGTGGCGGCATCCATGCAGGGCACGCTGTTCGAAGGCTGGGCGGGGCCGATCAAGGCCGCGACGGGCGCGGAAATCCGCCAGGATATCGCCCGCGGCGATGCCGACCCGATCAGCCGCGCGCTGCAGTTCTACACCGGCCCCGGTTCGCCGATCAGCGGCAAGGTCGATGTGTTCGAGGCGTTCGGCGAGCTCAGCGTTCCCCTGTTCCAGGGCGCCGAGCTGAACGGTGCGCTGCGTTACACCGACTATTCGACCAGCGGCGATGTGACGAGCTGGAAGATCGGCGCGGACTATGCCCCGCTCGACTGGCTGCGCTTCCGCGGCACCCGTTCGCGTGACATCCGCGCGCCCAACCTGTTCGAGCTGTTCGGCCCGACGCAGACCAGCTTCCAGTCGCTCACCGATCGCGGCGCGCAGGTTCTGCCGTCGGTGCTGATCGGCGGCAACAGCGCGCTGGTGCCTGAAGAGGCCGATACGTGGACGGTCGGCGTCGTGCTGCAGCCGAACCTCGGTTCGGCGGGTCGCCTGCGTCTGTCGGTCGACTATTACGACATCCAGCTGAACAACGCCGTCTCGACGCTCGGCGGGCAGGTTATCGTGAACGGCTGCGCCAACGGGATCTCCACGCTGTGCGATCTCATCACGCGCAATTCGGCCGGCACCATCACGGAGGTTGTCAACCGCAACATCAACCTCGGCAGCCTGATCACGCGCGGCTGGGACATCGAGGCGCAGTACACGCTGCCGCTCAACCTCTGGGGTGGCGACATCTCGGTGCGCGGCCTTGCCACCATCGTGGACGACCTCATCACCAACTCGGCAAGCGGTGTCGTCGATCGTGCCGGCATGAACGGTTCGCCTGTCTCCGCGCCCTCGGGCGTGCCGCGCTACACGCTGAACGGTTATCTCACCTACAGCTCCGACCGGGTGACCGCGCAGCTTCAGGTCCGTCATATCGCTGGCGGCGTGTATAATGCCGAGCTCGTCGGGCCGGGTCAGGCGGGCTATGATCCGCTCAAGGCGAACAGCGTCAACGACAATCACATCGGTGCCTGGACCTACGTGAACCTCAATGCCAGCGTGAACGTGTGGCAGCGGGGCGATCAGAAGCTGGAGATCTTCGGCGTGGTGAACAACCTGTTCGACAAGGATCCGCCGGTCGACGCGCCGTCGAGCTTCGGTCCGACGAACAACGTGCTCTACGACGTGCTGGGCCGCACCTATCGCATGGGCGCGCGGTTCAAGTTCTAATCGCAGAAAAGATGTTGTCCGGGCTCTCGCGAAAGCGGGGGCCCGAGCAGCTTTTGGGAAAGGTCGGGCCCCCGAGATCAGGCGCGGCAGAAACAAGATTATGACGATCCCCGGCCGATCCTGATTCTGCCGGGTATCCGCGAAGTGATGGCAAGGAGAGGACGATGAGCGGTACGGACGGCTTCACGCTGATCATGAAGGACGGCGTCGATCCCGCAAGCGCGCCGAACAAGCCGCCGCTCCCCCCGCGCGAACACCAGCAGCGCATCGAGGATGGGCTGCTCATTGACCGCAACGTCGAAGTCACGCTGCGCGACGGCGTGCGCATCCTTGTCGATCTCTACCGGCCGGCCAATGCGCCCGATGGCCCCATGCCCGTGCTGCTGGGCTGGAGCCCCTATGGCAAGCACGGCATGTCCGACAGCCTGTTCCCCCCGCATTCCGGCGTCGAGCCGGGCTGGATGTCGCGCTTCACCGCCTTTGAGGCGGCGGACCCCGCTTATTGGTGCGCCCATGGCTATGCGGTGTGCAACGCGGACTCGCGCGGCATGTGGCTCTCCGAAGGCGATGTGCGCCACAACGGCATCGGCGAGGGCGAGGATTGCTACGACCTGATCGAGTGGCTTGGCGTGCAGCCCTGGTGCAACGGCAAGGTGGGGATGACCGGCGTCTCCTATCTGGCGGCCATCCAGTATCTCGTGGCCCAGCTCAAGCCGCCGCATCTCGCCGCGATCAACCCCTGGGAGGGCTTCTCCGACTGGTATCGCGAGTTCGCCTATCATGGCGGCATCCGCGAGACCGGCTTCCTGCCGCGCGGCGCAGGCAATCTGCGCTTCACCAACCAGCGCTATGAAGACACCGACGCCAACGCGCAGGCGCATCCGCTTTACGACGCCTATTGGGAAAGCAAGGAGATCGACCTTTCGGCGATCGAGGTGCCGGCCTTCGTCGTGGCGAGCTGGTCCGACCATGGGCTGCACTCGCGCGGCACGATCGAAGCCTTCCGGCACATGTCCTCACAGCAGAAGTGGATGCTCGTTCATGGGCAGAAGAAATGGGCGCATTTCTACATGCCGCAGAGCAAGGACATGGCGCGGCAGTTCTTTGACCAGTTCCTGAAAGGGGAGGCGCGCGGCGTCGAGAACTGGCCGGCGGTGCAGATCGAGGTGCGCGAGAGCGCGCGGGAGCATCCGCTGCGCGCGGAGCAGGAATGGCCGCTCGCCCGCACCGTCTATCGGCCGCTCTATCTCTCCGCCAACGGCCGGCTCGAATGGGAGCGGGGCGCGGCGCAGGGGCATGTCGATTATGATCCGCTCCACGAGGAAGGCGAGGCCCGGTTCGAGCACCGCTTCGAGGCGGACACCGAGATCACCGGCTACATGAAGCTCAAGCTCTGGGTCGAGGCGGACGGATCGGACGACATGGACCTGTTCGTGGCGATCCAGAAGCTGGATGCGGCCGGGCAGCCGGTCGGCATGACCTTCTATGCCTTTTACGAGAATGGTCCGGTGGCGCTCGGCTGGCTGCGGGCCAGCCACCGCGCGCTCGACACGACGCGCTCGACGCCGCAGCAGCCGGTGCACAGCCATCTCGTGGAAGAGAAGCTGGAGCCGGGCGTTGCGGTGCCGGTCGAGATCGAGATCTGGCCGTCCTCCACCCTGTTCCGCGCCGGCGAGACGCTGCGCGTGGTGGTGAAGGGCATGGACATCTACCGCGATGCACTGCCCAACCTGCCCTTCGCGCGCCACGAGGAGCTGCGCAATGCCGGGCGGCACATCATCCACACGGGCGGCGATTATGACAGCCACCTGCTGGTGCCGGTGATCCCTGAGAAGGGCTGAGCCCTTACCGAATCTTATGCTTCATGGGCGATGCTCTCGTTCGGGAATCGAGCGGGGAACGGACGGACGATGCCGGAAGAAGGTGTTTGCAGGCGCAGTGGCGAGGCCGGGGCAGGGCCGGGCGGGACGGATCGTCCGCGCCGCATCAGCCATCTCGTCGAGTTCCTGCGCGAGGAAATGGCGCTTCGCTTCGCCGATCACATCGGGGCGAAGAACTATGCCGTGCAGGGCGTGGCTGTCGAGGAAGGCTATTGGCGGGTGCGCTTCTTTCGCTACGATCCCCTGTGCGACATCGACGCGGTGACGCTCGACCTGCTGCGCGATGCGCGGGACTTTGGCGGCTCTTATGAGGGCTGGTCCCGCTCGCGGGCTTCTCGTGCGAGGGCCAGTCCCGCCGCGCTCCGTCTTTGACGGAGCGCTGGGAACGGGCGCTCAGTCCAGTTCCTGCTTCACCGCATAATAAGTGAAGATCGAATGGTCCGGATTGGTGCGGCGGCTGCCGGTGCCGATGATCAGCGTGCGGCTCAGCCAGTCGTGCGGCCCTTCCGGAACAATGAAGGTGGGCGTGAAGCAGAAATAGGCGGGCTGGTGCACGCCTTCCACGAGCTTGCCTTCGCCGGGCTTGGAAGGGACGAGATAGCCGTTGTTGTTGATGTAGATCTCCGTGCCGTCGTCCGCCTCCAGCAGATAATGCGAGCGGATGACGATCGTGCCGTCGCCGCGCACATCGGCAAAGTCGGCGCCGCTGTCCGGCACGATGCGGCCGGAGAGGCGAGGACCGTAGATGGTGCCGCTCGCGCACGGCGTATAACCCTTGTAGCCGCCGCCGGGCAGGGGCCCGAACGTGCAGCGCTCGGGGCGGAACTCGACGCGCGTCTCAAACACATATTCGAGATGGGCGGGAACTTGGGGATCGTTCATCGGGGGTCTTTCGGATGAAGGGGTGACTTGGCCCCTCCCTCTCGCGGGAGGGGCCAGGCGACTACAGCAGCATGAAATAATGGATGCGGTTCGCCTTCGGCACCTTCTCGGCGACACCCACGAAGATGTGCTTGGCGAGCCAGTCGTGCGGGCCCTCCGGCACGTCGAACTTGGGGCTGACACGCATATAATATTCGTGCGCCTCCACCGGCTCGTTGCGCGCCATGCGGTCCATGGCGTCGCCCTCGGCCCAGCGATAACCGCGACTTTGCAGATAGATAGGCGTGCCGTCGTCGGCTTCCAGGAGGTAGCGGGCGTCGAAATCGATGACGCCATTGGGGCGCAGCAGCGGGAAGTCGCCGCCGCTCATGGGGATGACGCGGCCCTTGATGCGCGGCCCCTCGAACGTGCCCTGCGCCGCCCAGATGGCGGCCCGCGTCGCGCCCATGCTGCTCGGCTTGATCCAGATGGGCGGGGTGAGATCGATCGCCACGGTGAAGGCGAACTCGAACCGGGGCGCGAAGGGATGGGGCGGCTCTGTTGGCGCCATGAATTTGTCTCCTTGGTCGTGAAAAGTCGTGAATGGATCAGGTGGCGGGTGCGGCGATCGGCAGGGTCTTGTAGCGGGCGCCCAGAATGCGGGTGAACTTGCCGTCGCGCAGATAGTAGAAGCCCAGGCTCTCGATGTTGAGCGTGTCGCCCTTCCTGAGCGGGCCGGCGATGAAGTCGGGCCAGTCGGCGAGGGCGTGGAATTCGGTGCGGACGTGGCAGGCCAGCGTGTCCGGCCCGGTGCAGACGGCGAGAATGTCGAGCGTCTCGCGGATTTTGGATTTCACGTCGCGATAAAAGTCGAGAATGTTGTCGCGTCCGACGATCTGCTTCTTGTCGCCGAGGTTGAACACCACGTCGTCCGCGTAGTAGCGCCCAAAACCCTCGAAATCATTGGCGTTGAAACGCTCGATATAGTCCGCATAATCCTCATAGGTCATGGGGTGCCTCTCCGCTCCTTAGGTTGTCCGCCCCTCAGGGAAGATTGCCTTGTTGATTATTCAACATCTAGGCGAGGCCGTGGAGCCGATCAACAATTAATCCGCCGGGCGGGACCGGCCGTGCATTGGAGGGAACGGAATGGCGAAGACGGACAGGCAGGCGAGCATCGCCCCGAGCGAGGCGCCTGCGCTGGCGAGTCTGCCGCGCGTGCCGATCGACGAGGTCATGCGCATTTTCCTCACCAAGCCGGGCTTCCTGCTCAACCGGATCGACCAGATCGCCAACGCCCTTTACGGCCGCCTGGCCGAAGGAAGCGAGACGCTGGCACAGGCCGAGATCCTGCTGGCGATCGCGGCGGGGCAGGGGCGCGATCAGGTGGGGCTGGCGCGGCTGTGCGGCATCGATACCTCGACCACCGCGATCATCCTGGACAATCTGGAGGTGGCTGGCCTCGTCGCGCGGGAGCAGGACCCGCGCGACAGGCGTCGCAGCCTGCCGGTGCTGACGAGCCGTGGCGAAGCGCGCCTGCCTTCGGTGCAGGCCGCCTTCTCGAAGTTGCAGACCGAGCTGCTGGCCGGCATGGACGAGGCGCGGCGCGAAGCGTTTGTCACCCTGATAAGCCGGATCGTCGCCGGAGGAGATAATGGGGCTCCGCGCTGGGAGGAGGGGGATTCCCCCTTCGCGGCACAGCCCAGCTTCCTGTGCAGGCGCGCGCTGCAAATCTGCCTCGCGCAGTTCGCCGCCTGCGTGGCGCCGCTCGCCATCACGCTGCGGCAGTTCTCCGCGCTGGTGATCCTTAGTCTGCATCCCGGGCTCAGCCAGGTGGAGTTCGCCCGCGTGTTCGGCCTCGATCCGTCCACCTGTGCGATCGTGCTGAAGAAGCTGGCAACGCGGGGACTGCTGGAAGCGGTGCGGGCGGCTGAGGACCGGCGCAAAACGCTGTATTTCACCACGGAGGCCGGGCGCGAGCAGCTGGCGCAAGTGCAGCCTGCCGCCGACCGCTCGGCGGCGCGCACGCTGGCCCCGCTCGGGCCGGAGGAGTTCGCGCGGCTCCTGCCGATGTTGCAGGCAATTGTGAGGCGTCATGCGGCCCGGCTGCGCTATCCGGGCTGCCTGCCGTGGACGCAGGAGCAATGCCACGAGACCGCTTGATTGATCCTTCAACATCTATATACAACGACGTCTGACTATTTAGCGAGTCTCTCGCTGCCAGGAGAGGAACTATGGCGGACATCGATCAGCGCACCATTTCCGTGCGCAATCCGCGGACGGGCGAAATCGACTTCGCGCTGCCCGTGGCGAGCGCGGAGGAAGTCGCGCAAAAAGCAGCGCGGCTGCGCGAGAACCAGAAGGCCTGGGGCGCCAAGTCGCTCGCCGAACGCATCGGCGTGATGCAGCGCTGGCTGGGCGAAGTTGCCAAGCGCGCCAACGACATTGCCGAGGCGGACGCGGTCGATACCGGCGGCTGCCACACCTCCTATCTCCAGGGCTTCATCACCATGGGGAATATCGGCGGCTGGATCGAGGACGCGCAGGCGGCGCTCGATGCGGCGAGCTATACCGGCCCCTCCAAGGCGATGCCGAGCGTGGATGTGCGCACCCAGTTCGTGCCTTATCCGCTGGTCGGTGTGATCGGCCCGTGGAACGCGCCGATGATGCTGGTGCTGCTTGACGCGATCCCCGCGCTGTTCGCCGGCTGTTCGGTGATGATCAAGGCATCGGAAGTGACGCCGCGCTGGGTGACACCCCTGTTCGAGACAGTGGCGGCGGTGCCGGAACTCGCCGGCGTGTTCGATTTCGTCCATGGCGATGGCGAGACCGGGCGGCACATCATCGATACGGTCGATCTCGTCTGCTTCACCGGCAGCGTGCCGACTGGCCGCAAGATCGCGGTGCAGTGCGCGCAGCGGCTCATCCCCTGCTATCTGGAGCTGGGCGGCAAGGACCCGGTGATCGTCACTGAGAGTGCCGATCTGGAGCGCGCGACGACGGCCGTGCTGCGCGGCGGCGTCCATGCCAATGGCATGGTCTGTTTCTCGGTCGAGCGCATCTATGTCGCCGAGGCGATCCACGACGCGTTCGTGGCGCTGCTCGTCGAGAAGGCGCAGAAGGTCCGCCTCAACAGCGATAATCCGCGCGCGGGGCATCTGCACCCGTTCACCTTCGCCCCGCAGGCGCCGATCGTGGAAGCGCAACTCGCCGATGCTGTCGCGAAGGGCGCCACGATCCTCACCGGCGGCAAGGTCGAGAACATCAATGGCGGGCTCTACATGCGCCCGACCGTCGTTACGCGTGTCAACCACGATATGGCCCTGATGCGGGACGAGACCTTCGGGCCGATCCTGCCGGTGATGCCGTTCAAGACCGTGGAGGAGGGCATCGCGCTCGCAAACGACACGAGCTTCGGCCTCACCGCCAATGTGATTGCGGGCAGCGAGGAAGAGGCGATGGAGATCGGCCTGCAAGTGAATGCGGGCTCCGTGTTCATGCAGGATACGTTCCTCACCTTCGCCAAGAACCGCACGGTCGGCAGCAACAGCTTCGGCAATTCCGGCCTGGGCGGCGGCGCCCGCACCGGCCCGGAGGCGATCCTGCGCTATGTCCGCCGCAAGGCGCTGCTCACCCAGCATGGCGAGCCGGCGGACATCCAGAACGACCATCATCTGAGATAGCCCGTCGCTCCCGGTGCGCCGGGATGACGGAAAGACGGACGGAAGAGAAAGGCTGCTGACATGGCATGGAAACTGACCGCAGAGGATCGTCTGGAGATCCAGGAACTCTATTCGCGCTACGCGTGGGGCATTGATCTGGCGGACGCCGACATGGCCATGTCGACCTTCACGCAGGATTGCTGGTTCGACCATCTCTGGCAGGGCAAGGTGCAGGGCCACGAGGAGATCCTCAAGAACCTCCAGTCGCTTTGGAACGACCGGCAGCACTGGTGGTATGGCCGCCAGCACCTGATGAACCACTTCATCATGGAGCCCCGCGAGGAAGAGG
>JAFKLU010000097.1 GCA_017304105.1 Sphingomonadales bacterium | reverse complement strand
TGGGCAGATCTAAAAGTTCTGTCCAGAAACGAGATAACGGCAAAGGGGCTCGTAGCGTGCCTTGGACAGTTTATAACAATGATGGACAAAGGAAATATCTCACCAAAACGGAGATTGATTCCTTTCTAAAGACTGCTCGCAATCATGGCGGCGCAGTATACGGCTTCTGCTGGATGATGGCCGTCACAGGCTGTAGAATTTCTGAAGCACTTTCTCTTAATGAGAACAGTATCGACTTCGAAGCGAAGCAGGTCATCATCCTCTGCCTCAAGAAACGGACTCGACGCGTTTTCAGGGCAATTCCGCTACCGGATGATCTTCTGCGAAGTCTGGAGATATGGATGAACAACGGCGTTCTTCCTCGCGGAAAATTTTGGCCATGGTCGCGCATGACTGCTTATCGCCGGGTTTGTGAGATCATGCGCGAGACGGGGCTGAAAGCCAGCTACGCCACCCCGAAAGGGCTGCGCCATGGCTTCGCTGTGCGCGCAATTCAGTCCAATGTGCCACTGAATCTGGTGCAGCGCTGGCTCGGCCATGCGGACATCAAGATGACAGCGATCTACGCGAGCGCGATGGGGCCGGAAGAGCGCGAACTTGCCTCGCGCCTATGGTCGGGACGCCAGCAGAGGGTTTCTGACAGCGGATCGGAGGGTCAGTCTGGTCGAAAACGGAGCGTGGCGCACTCTCGCAAATTGTTGCCCGGCGGCCCCGGTCAGGAGCGCGTGAGCGCGCCGCCCGCCCCGCCATCAGCCCCGGTTTCTCGCCATTCCAGCACGACCTGGCCCGACAGCGCCCTGGAGGAGCGAGGTGCCCATAAGGTCACCAAGTGGCCGGACGTTCAGACGACACTCAGGCAATCCTACCAGTTCGGGCCAAATCCATCTTGCTGCCTGTTACACTTTTGGCTAAAGTGTCACACATAATATCGTTATAAATCAATTATTTACTCCATATTCAAGCGCGACCCAGCCCCTTAGGGAGCCATGGAAACAACCCGCCGCCGAGCGACGGAAACCACCAAAAAAATGCCGATTCCGGACCGCCATTTCGGACGCGTCCATCTCGGCCTGTCTTCCAGACGACGGCGTGCGCTTGACCGAAGCGGACCCGGGCCGAAGCGCATCCCTCTCCAAGCATGGCGGCGAATGCATTCGCCGCCATGCGTTCATTCGCGTCCGCCCGGCTCGATCCTCAGCCGATCGGATCGGATCGATCCCGCACATGAGCGCGCCGCCCAGCACCGGGATCCTCCCTCTACCCTGTTGATTACTCCTGGCCCGAAAGCGATGGCATGCGGGCGCCGGGAGACTGTCCGGCGCCGCCCGGAAATCTCGACTCGAACTCTCTGGATATGATTCTGGCTGACTTCATTTCCTGCCCACGATCCAAGACACAGTCTTTGCTCGGATTATGGGTCGTAAACTGACCTCCGCGATGCCCCCGCGGACTTTCCACAAGCCGGGCCAACCCGACTTAATCACTTTCGTATAATAAGCGGATGAGCGCCACATGTCGAGAGGGAGGGAGACCTCCGGTCGCCTTCCCGCCTCAGCGCTCGCCAACGCGCCGGGGCGCCTGCTCCAGCACGATCGCCTCCCTGGCGGCCGCGATTTCCTCCTCGACCGTCCCGCTGAAGGCGGCGGCAGGCCGCAGATAAGGCCGCATTCCGATCGCGGTGGGCGCGATGACGCGCGTCGCAGGTTCGAGCTTCTGTTCGACGACCGGCACTTCTTCCACCGGAGCCGCCGTCTGACGGACCCGCAGGTCCGCTTCCCACAGCCGTCGGAGCAGCGCGTGCGTCACCTGCGAGGCGCTCGCGCTCTGCCGGTTGATCCCGATGGGATTGGTGAACAGAGAGACGATCAGGCGATCGCGCAATTCCTCGGAATGGAAATCGAACCCGACGCCGACGATCCGCCCGGTCCGCCGGATGAAGCCGCGAACGATCCCCACTTCCGGAATGACCGCCTGGACACGATCGCCTACCGCGAAGTGGCTCGAATCATCCACCAGCAGCCCGAGGCCAGAGATCGAGATATCCCCCTGATCGGATGTCGCCATCGTGCCGTCCTGGCCGATCAGCGTGACCTTGTGCTTGAGGGGGAAGCGCTCCTCGCCGCGCACCCGCGGCTTCTCCAGACACATCATGGCCACGTAGAACAGCATGACCATGTTGACCGTGAGCCAGAAGGCGACAACCGGCATCAGGCCGTCTGTCGAGACGATGCGATAATCGGGCATCAGATTGATGCCGATGGCGAGCGCACTCAACGCGATCATCAGCAGGGATGCGGCGAGCACCGTCGTCTCCCAGCCTCCCCCGCCCGCATTCGCGCCCTTGGGCGTCACCTTGAAGATGAGCCCCTTGGGCCGCACAAGCGTCTGCAACGCGACGGGCAGGATGCGGAAGGTCTGGAAGAGCGAGAGGATCTGCGCCGCGAGCGGGAAATATTTTGTCGGCGCCAAGAGCGTGATGCCCGAGAGGATCGCGATCACCATTGGCAGCACGTAGAAGGCGATCTCCGGCAGATCGACGCCGACCATGGGTGAGAGATTGAACAGCGCGAACATGATCGGCGCGGCCAGCGTGAACATGATCTGCAGCCCCTGCGAGATCCAGGCCGAGGGCAGGAACAGGAAGCGGTAGCGCAGCCGCAGCTTCGGGCCGAGCGGGCCTTCCTTCAGATACAGGATCTGGATCGCGCCCTGCGCCCAGCGCTGGCGCTGCACGAAGAAGGCGGCCGTGCTCTCCGGCGCGAGGCCGAAGGCGAGCGGCTCGTTGAGATAGCGCGTCACATAGCCGTTGCGCAGGCTGGCGAGCGTCAGCAGCATGTCCTCCGTGATCGAGCCTTCCGGCAGGCCGCCGCCGATCTCCTCGAACAGCTTGCGCCGCGTCACCGAGTTGGAACCGCAGCAGAAGGCCGCGTTCCAGCCGTCGCGCCCCGGCATGATCGCTTCGAAGAAGAAACGCTGATCGTCCGGCATCGCATTTTCGAGGCCGAGATTGGTCTGCATGGGGTCGTGATTGTAGAAGCTGTGCGGCACCTGCACGATGCCGACCTTCTCATCGTCGAAGAAGCCGACCGTGCGCAGCAGGAAATCGTGCTGCGGGACGAAATCGGCATCGAACACCGCGACGAACTGGCCGTCGGTCTGCTCAATCGCATGGTTGATGTTGCCGGCCTTGGCGCTCTTGTTGTTCGGCCGGTTTGAGGTCGCGCACCCAGGGCCGGCGCCCGTCGTCCAGCACCCACACCTTGGCATTGGGCCATTCGAGCGCGAGGCAGCCCAATATGGTCTTTTCCAGCACTTCGCGCGGCTCGTTATAGGTCGCGATGAACACATCCACCGAGGGCAAGGCACTCTCGTCGCTGGCCCAGAGCGCGCGCAGCCGCGCTTCCCCGGCATCGGCTTCGGGCGTGCGGTTGGTCGGGCGCGCCAGCAACGCCAGGAGGATAGCGGCATCGAACATGCCGAATACCTCGACGGCCAGACAGGTGACCGGCCACCAGAGTTC
This sequence comes from Sphingomonadales bacterium, assembly GCA_017304105.1. Classification (GTDB taxonomy): domain Bacteria; phylum Pseudomonadota; class Alphaproteobacteria; order Sphingomonadales; family Sphingomonadaceae; genus Sphingobium. Next base: position 10,849 of record JAFKLU010000097.1, on the reverse strand, counting down.
GCCGAAGTCCCCGCCCCATGGAATGGTATCCATGATCCGCCAGCGCAGATAGGAGAGGCAGGCGATGCCGGCCGTGGCGACGAGGCCGAGCCGCGAGGGCCAGACCTTGCCGAACAGCAGCAGCGCGCCGATCACCAGCAGGAGCGACGCAAAGGGCGCGGTGACGGCCATGCCGCTCAGAAGCTCCGGCTGAACCGCACCTCGGCGAGGCGCCCGACGTCGCACTTGCGGCCGGCGCTCAGCTTGTCAGCGTCTTGCCGGGGCAAGGCGACCTGAATGGAGATTTCCCGCTCGCCTGACGCTGCCGCGGGATCAGCGGCGAGCAAGGCGGTTTCCTTGCGCCCCGCCCCGCCCATGATGTTCACGACTTCACCCTGCACCCAGTCGCTGCCACCGATAAGGCGGACATTGGCTTGGGTGCCGGGGCGGATCGTCTCGGCCTTGCGCTCGGGCAGCGCCACCTGCACGAAGCGGCGACGGCAATCGACGAGGTCAAGCACCGGCTCGCCGGCACGGATCGCCGCGCCCGAGCTGGAGTTCTGGGACCAGATCAGCGTGCCGGCGGGGGCACGATAGCTGGCACGCGCCAGCGCATCCCTGAGGCGCAGCCTGGCCTGGCTGTACTGCGCGGTTGCGTCGCTCAGCGTCTTTTCCACGACCTGACGCTGCAGAAGCAGCCGATCCGACTGCTGAACCGCATAAGGCGCGTCATTATAGCTGTCGCCGATGAACACCCCCGCATTGGCGGCGCCGCGCTTCACGTCCACCGCGTGCAGCCGCGCCGCGGTGCTCTTGCAACTATTCGCGGTCAGCTCGGCCGCGGCCTCGGCCTTCTCGACGCCCGCCGCCGAGATGAACCCCTGCGCCGCGAGGCTGCGCGCCCGTTCGCGCGCGGCGAACTGGGCGGCCCGGTCCGCCTCGCACCCCCGGAGTTCGGCGACGAGCGTGTCGCGGGCGTCGCCAAGGCTGGCGGAAGTGGCGCCGGTGAAGAGAGCGGCGCGCTGAACCAGATGCGTGCGCTGACCGTCCAGCTCGGCGAGCTGGCGCTTAGCGAGATCCATCTGGGCCGCGGCAAACTCGGCCTGCGCCTTCAGGTCCGCCACTTCGCCCGTGTCCTGCGAAAGGTCGAGCAGCTTGATTTCGGTCGGCCGGGCGAAATAGCGGCCGCTCGGCGGCAGCTCCGCCACCGTGCCGTCCGCCGTGGCGGTCAGGCGGATAAGCGGCGCGTTGATCGCCGCCTGCGTCGAGATGTCATTGAACACATAGGGCACGAAGCCCATCGCCCCGGTCGCGATGAGCACCACCGCGAGGGAAACGCGGACTTTGCGGGAACGGGCGATGTCCTGAAGGGTCGACATGATCTCTCGATTCGCTGGCTGACATGATGCAATCCGGGGATTGCCCAGCCTCGATAGGCCTTCAGGGTTAGCATCCGGTAACCAAGCGGCGCCGTTCCGGACGACGCGAGCATGGATCGCTTTCCCGCGAGCGATGTCAGTCCTGAACCGCGGCCTGATGCCCGGGCATGGGGACCAGCAGCCCAATCGCCGGCAGGAGGATCATCGCGCCGCCCGATGCCATCAGCGCGGCAGCCGCGCCGTGGGCCTCGGCGAAATGGCCCCACAGCCAGCTCCCCAAGGCAATGCCGCCGAAGGTGAGGCTGCTCACCATGGCAGTGATGCGGCCGATCAGCGCGCGCGGCGCCCACATCTGCCCGGCGACGGAGAAACCCGAGAGCGCCTGCACCCAGCCCGCGCCGCCCACCACGAGCATGGCGAGCGTCGCAGGCAGGCCCGGCGCCAGCGCGACGCCCATGCAGACCAACCCGTAGAGGATGCCAGCGGCGCGAATGATCGTCTCGCTCGCGTAGCGCTGGCGGAACCAGGTACTGGTCGCCGCGCCGATCACCGCGCCAAGGCCCAGCGCGCCCAGCAGCAGGCCGAAGGCGACGGAACCTTCGCCCAGGAGGTTCGTCGCCACCAGCGGCATCAGGGCCCAGGCAGCGCTACCAGTCAGCGTGAAGGTGACGGCGCGGAACATGATGGTGCGCACCTGCGGCGAGGCCATGGCGAAACGGAAGCCCTCGCCGATCACCTCGAACATGCCGCGCCGCGCACCCCTCGGCGCCGCTTGCGGGCTCCAGCGGAGCAGGATGACGATGACCGCCAGATACGACAGCGCATTGGTGACGAAAGCCGCCCTGGCGCCACCCGCCGCAACGATGGCGCCGCCGATCGCCGGGCCAAGGCTGCGCGCCACGTTGAAGGCGAGGATGTTGAGCGCCACGCCCGCCGCCAGCTCAGCGCGCGGGACGATCCCGCCGACCGAGGCGGAAAGCGCCGGATTGAAGCAGGCGACGCCGCAGGCGAGCAAGGCGGTGAGGCCGATCAGCATGGCGGGCGGGACCGATCCCGCAAAGGCGAGCAGAGCCAGCAACACGGATAGCGAGCACATGAATATCTGCGCCGTCAGCATGACCCGGCGCTTGTCGAACATGTCCGCCCACGCACCGGCCGGCAGCGCAAGCAGCATGATCGGCAGGTTCGTCGCGCTCTGCACCAGCGCCACAATGTCAGCGGGTTGTCCCGATGCGGTCAGTTGCCAGGCGGCGCCGACGGACTGGATCGCGTTGCCGAAATGCGAGAGCAGGCTCCCGACGAGAATCAGCAGAAATGCGCGATGTCTGAGCGGGGAGAATGTGCTGGAGCCTGACATGCTGCATCCGGATATTTCAGCGCCATGCCGGACGCAATATCGGCTCGTCGCATCCCGCCAGACAAGCGTGACTTTATGGCGACACCCTGTCGCAGAAACACATCGGTTCCTTTCGCCGCGCTTGCCTTCGCTCTATAATGGGCGCTTGGACCCGTCCAGCCCATTCCCCCGGGCGACTGTCTTGAAAGAGAGAGAGAATGAAACGGATCGGTTTGATCACACCCGCGCTCCTGTTCGCATCGACGAGCGCTTTCGCCCAGGCCGGGCAACCCCAGGACACGACCGCCGCTGCCGACGCAGTCGACGAGATCATCGTCACCGCGCAGAAGCGCGAGCAGTCGCTGCAGGATGTCGGCGCGGCTGTCAGCGCGCTCGGCGCGGATCGCATCGCTGACGCGCGCGTCAGCAGCATTTCGGACCTGCAGACGATCGTTCCCTCGGTCAACTTCGGCAGCGATTTCAACCAGGCGAAGATCTTCATCCGCGGCGTCGGCGCCAATACGTCGACGACTGGCAGCTCGACCGGCGTGGCTTTCCATGTCGACGGCGCCTATGTCGCCCGCGCCGAGGCGCAGCTGACCTCGCTGTTCGACCTGGAGCGCATCGAAGTGCTGCGCGGTCCGCAGGGCACGCTTTATGGCCGCAACGCGGTGGGCGGCTCGATCAACGTGATCACGGCCCGCCCGACGGACGTGCTCTCCGGCTATGGCCGCTTCTCCTACGGCAACTATAACGCGCTCACCACCGAGGCGGCGATCAGCGGGCCGATCACGGAGGGCATCCGCGCCCGCCTCGCCATCAAGACCGAGGACCGCGACGGCTTCGGCGTCAATCCGGTCTCCGGCAAGGATGTCGACGATCTCAACCGCCGCATGGCCCGCGCCTCGATCGACTTCGATCTCGGCCGCGATGCCTCGCTGCTCGTCTCGGGTGAATATTTCCGCCAGAGCGACGCCTCGGGCGCCATCCATTATCTGCGCGCGTCCTTCCCCGGCGTCGCACGTCTCGCGCCGCTCGGCGTTGGCGGCTACGCGACCAACCCGCGTGACCTGGCGACGGAATCGAGCCCCGGCACCGAGACCGAGACCTATGCCTTCACCGGCACGCTCAATGTGCCGCTGAACGACTCGCTGACGATCAGCAACATCGCCAACTACCGCTCGTTCAAGAGCTCGCTGTTCCAGGATCTCGACCTCTCGGCCGTCATCAACAGCCTGCCCACCAACGGCCAGCCGACGACTGTGCAGGAGCGCCGCATCGACAGCAAGCAGTGGAGCAACGAGCTGCGCCTCGGGCTCACCTCCGAGTATGTCAATGGCACCATCGGCGTCTTCTACTTCCACGAGCGCCAGCGCCCGATCGACAATGTCGGCCTCGCCAACCGCACCGGCATGGCGCAGAATATCGGCGTGCTGCAGGCGGCCGGCATCGACCTGAACGAAGCCTATGGCCTGTGCGGCTACAACCCGAGCGGCGTGACCGGCGGCAGCGCGATCATCGCGCCCAAGCGCGTCTGCACCCACTCGAACCTGCTCACGCAGGCCTTCTCGATCTTCGGCCAGTACGAAATCGGCCTCGGCCTGTTCAACGAGGCGCTCTCCAGCTTCAGCCTGAAGCTCGGCGGCCGCTGGAGCAGCGAGCATGTCGAATCGGAGAACCCCTCCATCGTCATCACCCGCAACGGCGTCGGCCCGGTTCTGCGCTACACGGCGGCCGGCACCCATGTGGAAAAGACCTTCCGCGACTTCACGCCGGAAGCGGGCCTCGAGTGGCGCCCGAACAAGGACATCCTCGTCTATTACACCTATTCGGAAGGCTTCAAGGCGGGCTCGGGCGAGAATGCCTCGGGCAGCACGACGATCGTCAACCCGGAGAAGATGTTCAACCACGAGGCCGGCATCAAGGCGAGCTTCGGCCGCATGTTGACGCTGAACCTGGCGGGCTATGCCTATACGCTCGACGGGCTGCAGCTGAACAAGACGATCGCGGGTGGCCCGACCGGCTATCAGACGATCTTCCAGAACGCGGCCAAGACCCGCGCCAAGGGCATCGAGCTCGATGCGCTGGTCCGCCCGATGCGCGGCATGCGCCTCAGCGGCGCGCTCTCCTACACGGACGCGCACTTCGTCGACTATCTGACGCTCGATCCGCTGAACCCGGCCAATATCGCGGGCGGCACGCCGTACAACGCGACGACCAACCCCGATCCGACGGCCTATGGCGCCCCGACCGGTGGCAACATCCAGCTTGCCGGCAACGACACGCGCAACAGCCCGCGCTGGTCGTGGAACCTGCACGGCGAATATGACGTGAAGGCGCAGTACGGCACGTTCACGCCGAGCATCGACGTCTCGTACAAGAGCCGCACCTACTTCAGCGAGTATATGCGGGAGATCGAGAGCAGCGCGGCTTACACCATGGTCGACGCTTCGCTCGCCTTCGAGACCAATGACGGGCGCATCCGCGCGCAGCTGTGGACGAAGAACCTGTTCGACATCTTCCGTCCGAGCAGCACCTTCGCGCTGGCGACCGGCCGTCTGCTCGGTGTGACCTGGCTGCCGCCGCGCACCTATGGCCTGACTGTCGGCTACAAGTTCTGATAGGAAGCGAGGGGCTGTGGCTTTGGCCGCGGCCCCTCATTTCAATATGGCAGGCCGCCTCGCGGTCAGGCCCCGGCGGGGCGCTGCCTCACCTTCACGATCCTGAGACGGCGCTCATGCCCGTCCCGATCCGGCCACAGGATCGATTGACCTTCGCGCAAGCCGATCAGGCCCGCTCCAACCGGCGTCATGATCGAGACGCGACCGGCGGAGATATCCGCCTCCTTTGGAAAGACGAGCTGAACGGTCCGCGTCGTCCCGCTCGCTTCATCGGCAAATTCGACGCTCGCATGCATGGTGACCACATCGGCGGGGATCTCGCCCGCAGGGTGGATATCGGCGCGGGCGATTTCCTCCAGCAGCATGGCGCTGACCTGCGGCAGACGCTCCTCGGCGCCGATCGCCAGGGCCGTGAGCGCGTCAGCTTCCGTGTCGATCATGTGAATTGGCGGCCGTGCCGCCTCGTTGTTTGTCATGGTTCTGGCCTTCCGGGAATTGGGAGACGCTACGGCGATTGCCTCCTGCGTCATGGTGTCGAGCGTTGCCCCGAATTCGGGGGCGTGCCGCACCGAACCCGGGGCTAAAGGCCCAGGAGAAGCTGACCCGACTGATGCCAGGCGAAAAGATGGCAGAGTTGCGACGCCTGCATGGGCAGGATGATGATCGTTGCACGCACGGAAGTCAAACCGCCTCGTTTTCCGCCCGGCGGGAGCAGATCGCTCTCGATGGGAGCGAAGGCTCGTTTGAGCGGCGCGTAGGTGGGCCGGGGATGATTAGCCGAGCGCCGGACGGCTGCCACCATCTCAATTTTTGAAACGATGTATATGTTTTTGACAAACCTTCCGGACCGGCACGTCACAGCGAAAATCCAGCAGTTTTGATGTTACCGATCCCCCTTCCGGATCGCGGCGGACCGCCTCAGGAAGACACGTGCCGACACAGGAAGGCCGCTATGAAGAGAGAATTCGAACCCAAACGGAAGCGCCAACGTCCATCCACGGTCATCACTATATCAAAATCGGATATTCGCGGCGGAAATGCTATGCCTGCCCTATCGGAATCCTAGCCGAAACGCCGCCCTGACCGTTGACCCGTCACCGCCGAAAAGATACCGGTATCAAACTTATCAAGCCCGATTATTCGAAACAGGGTAACGCGGTTAAGGGGAGGATGACAGATGAACTATATGAGCGCGCTCATGCTGCGGACGTCGCAGGCGGCGATTTTGCTGATGGGGGCCATGCACGGGGCGACTGCGCTGGCGCAGACCGCCCCGCAGGATCCGCCCGCCGCCGCGAGCGATCGGGACATCATCGTCACCGGCTCCCGGCTCGGCCGCGGCGGCTATGATGCGCCGACGCCGGTCAACGTGGTGGGCGACGAGCGGCTCAAGCAGCTCTCGATCAACAACATCGCCGACGCGCTCAACCAGATCCCGTCCTTCCGCGCCATCGGCACGCCCGCTTCCAACTTCTTCCGCGTATCGGGCAATATCGGCGGCCGGACGATGGACTTGCGCGGCCTGGGCGCCACGCGCACGCTGACGCTGGTCGACGGCCGGCGCTTCGTGGCGATGACCGACAGCGGCACGGTCGACGTGAACGCCATCCCCTCCATCCTCGTGCAGCGCGCGGAAGTCGTGACGGGCGGCGCATCGGCCGCCTATGGCGCGGATGCCGTCGCCGGCGTGGTCAACCTGCTGCTGGACAAGAAGCTCAACGGCTTCAAGGCGGACGTCAATTATGGCCTCAGCGAGCGCGGCGACGCCCGGACCTTCTATATGGGCGCGGCGGGCGGCTTCGACTTTGGCGGGGGCCGCGGCCACATCGTCCTGGGCGCGGAATATTCGAGGGAAACCGGCATCGGCCCGTGCGAGGAGCGCGAGTGGTGCAGCCGCTACACCAACTATGTGCCCAATCCGGGCTACAACAACGCCACCCGCACCAGCACCAATGGCCTGCCGGCCACGCTCGTGCTCGACAATGTGATGTTCGTCTATAACGAGAACGGCATCCTGACCGGCGCGCTCAAGCCCAATCCCTCGGGCACCGGCACGATCACGCTTGGCCAGCAGCTTCTCAATGTCGGCGCGACATCGCTGCCGTCGGTGCTGCGCAACAAGCAGTTCGATGCGAGCGGCAATCTGGTGCCCTATCAGTTCGGCAATCTGCTGAGCGGCCTGCTCCAGCAGGGGCGCGACCCGACCCAGCCCTTCGCGCTCGGCCTCAGCCCGCTGCCGCTCATGGTGCCGACCGAACGTTTCTCCAGCATGATCCACGGCGATTACGATCTGACGGACGATATCGTCCTCTCGGGCGAGTTCCTCTATTCGCGGATCATCGGCGGCCCCGCCCAGGCATCGGCGCCGCTTGAAGGCCCGGCGACGATCGACATCAACAATCCCTATATCTCCGACGCGACGCGCGCGACGATCCTCGCGGCGGACCCGGCCATCACCAAGCTGCTCGTCAACACCGCCAGCTGGGCGATCGGCGGGACGAACGTCTCCAAGGCCTATCTCGACACCTACCGCGCCGCGCTCAGCCTTAAGGGCAAGCTCGGCAACTGGGATTGGGATGCCTATTACACCTACGGCCGCGTGGACGGCTGGGTGTATGACCGGAACAACCGCCTGAAGGAGTGGAACGACGCCTGGGACGTCGTGGCCGCGCCGGCGGGCCTGCCGGGCATCGCGCAGGGCACGCCGATCTGCCGCACCACCGTCGCCAAGCCGGGCAACGGCTGCATCCCGATGAACCTGTTCGGCTACGGCCAGATCAGCCAGGCGGCGCTCGATCGCTATCTGGTGCCGGAATGGCAGACCCGCCGCTACGAGCAGCATGTCGTCTCGCTCAACCTGCGCGGCTCGCCGTTCAGCAACTGGGCGGGCGACGTCAAGACCGCCGTCGGCGTGGAATGGCGCCGCGACACGGCGGAAGGCACGGCCGACGCCAACACGCTCGCCGGCAATTTCATCTCCGCGCAGACCACCGCCCTGCCCCGCACCAAGACCAACGTGGTCGAGGGCTATCTGGAGGCCGGCGTGCCGCTGATGCGCGACGGCGTTCTGGGCGACTCGCTGGACATCGACGGCGCGGTCCGCTTCACGCATTATGACCGCTTCGGCGACGCGACGACCTGGAAAGGCGGCGTGGTCTATGCGCCGGTCCCGGACCTCACCTTCCGGGTCACGCGCTCGCGCGACATCCGGGCGCCCACCGCGACGGAATCGAGCCCGAACGCGACCGCGATCCTGCTGCCCCTGCCCGATCCGTTTATCGGCGGCACCACCAATCAGATCGTGGTGACCGGCGGCAACCCCAATCTGAAGCTGGAGAAGGGCGACACCTTCACTGCCGGCATCGTGCTGCGGCCCGGCTTCCTGCCCCGGTTCAACCTGTCGCTCGACTATTATGACATCAGCGTCTCCGGCGCGATCGACTCACTGACCGGCACTGCCATCGCCAACGCCTGCAAGCAGCAGAGCGTGCTGTGCAACCTCATCGAGTTCAACGCCAACGGCTCGATCGCCCGCGTGTTCTCGAACTTCCAGAATCTGAGCAAGCTCCATGCCGAGGGGCTCGAACTGGTGATGGACTACCGGCTGCCGGTGCTCGGCGGAAATGTCGATATCCAGCTGAACGGCAACTATATCGTCGATCTCTCCACCGTTGGCGCGACGGGGCTCGTCACCCGGCTGGACAACTGGACCGGCAACAACGGATCGGTGACCAATATTCAGGGCGTGCCAAGCTGGAAGCTCGACGGCGTGGTCACTTATTCACGCGAGGCATGGTCGGTCACGGCGCACGGGCGCTACGTGCCCAAGGCGCTGCTCGATCCGACGAAGATCGGCCCCGGCCAGCCGGGCTACGACATCAACAATCCCAACAGCATCAACATCAACCATGTCGACTCGCGCTTCTATCTCGACCTCTCGGCGCGCATCAAAGTGCCAACCGCCGGCGGCGGTTTCGAGGTCTACGGCAGCGTCAACAATGTGTTCGACAAGGGCGAACCGGAGCAGCTTCGCCTGTTCGGCAACCCGCTGCATTTCGACCCCATCGGGCGCAACTTCAAGCTGGGCGTGCGGGCTAATTTCTAACCGTTCGAATGTCTCCACGCAGCCGGGGGCCTGCCCTGATCGAGGAAAGCCAGTACATTTCCGGCTGATGGGCACAGCCTCCGGATCGCCACAATCGGACAGGATGCCGCACATGCTCAACCAGGCCGGCCCCGCCCGATGAGCGGCGGCGCCCCCGCCGCGCCCTCGCCCGGCGGCGTCAGCGCGGCCGAGATCGCCGTCGGCGGCGTGCTCGACGAACTGCGCAGTGTCCGCGCGCGGTTCGTCGCGCCGCTGCTGCTCGGTTTCATCATGCTGTTCGATAGCTGGGACAGCATCGCTATCGCCTATGTCATGCCCTCGCTGGTCGCCCAGTGGGGGCTGACCCCGGTGGCGATGGGCTCGCTCATGTCCTCGGGCTATGCCGGGCAATTCGTTGGCGCGGTGCTGCTGGGCGTCCTTGCGGAGCGGTTCGGCCGAATGCCGGTGTTCCTCGTTTCGATGACGATCATGTGCGTGCTCGCCATCGCCTGCGCGCTCGCGCCCGATTATCGCACGCTCTTCGCGCTGCGCTTCATTCAGGGGATCATGATCGGCGGCGCGCTGCCGGTCTCCATCACCTATATCAACGAACTCGCACCCGCCCGCATCCGCGGACGCTATTTCGCGACCTTCCAGTTCATCGCCATGTCCGGCTATGCGGCAGCGTCGCTGTCGAGCAGCTATGTCATTCCGCATCTCGGCTGGCGCTGGCTTTTCGGCCTCGGCGCCATCCCGCTGGTGCTGCTGCCGCTGGTGGTGATGTTGCTGCCGGAATCGCCCCGCTGGCTCGCGCGCATCGGCCGGATCGACAAGGCCAATCGCGCGCTGGAAAAGCTCGGCGGCCATGCCGTCGCCATGCCCGAGGCCGCGCATGAGGCACCGGCCAGCGCGCCCGCCGCGCCGCCGATGAGCGCGCTGTTCGCGGCCGATTATCGCCGCCGCACGATCATCCTCATCGGCCTGTGGTTCTTCACGTCCTTCGCGAATTTTGGCCTGACCACGTGGATTCCTTCCATCTACGTCACGGTGTTCCACATCCCGGTCGCGCAGGCGCTGGGCTATTCCGCCCTGGCGAGCACGCTGTTCCTGTTCGTCTCGCCGACCATCGCGGTGGTGATCGATCATGTCGGCCGCCGCCCGCTCGCTATCGGCGGCACGCTGATCGCGACCGTGGCGCTGCTCACCCTCGCCGTGCATCCGCCCGAGGCGCGCACGCTGCTGGTCGCGCTCATCGTGACCGGCCAGCTCGCCATCTCCGTGGGCTCGCTGATCGTCTGGCCCTATACCGCCGAGAACTATCCGACCCGCGTGCGGGCGCTCGGCCTGGGCATGGTGAGTTCCGTCGCGCGCGGCGCATCGATGCTGACGCCCGTCGCGGTGGGCGGCATCCTGGGCAGCGGCGGATCGATCAGCATGGTGTTCGCGGTGC
>JAFKLU010000096.1:19596-23727 GCA_017304105.1 Sphingomonadales bacterium | reverse complement strand
GGTTCACCCGGCGGCTGGCCGCGCCGCTGCGCGCGCTCACCGCGGCGACCGCGCGCGTCGGCACGCCCGAAGGCGCGCCGCCAGTGGCCGAGGTCGGCCCCGATGACGTTCGCCGTCTCGCTTCCTCCTTCAACGCCATGCAGGACCGCATCCGCTCCATGCTGGAGGAGAAGGACCATATGCTCGGCGCCATCGGCCATGACCTGCGCACGCCGCTCACCGCCCTGCGCGTGCGGGTCGAGACCGCTGCCGAAGGGCCGGACCGCGAGCGCATGGTCGCCACGATCGAAGAGATGCAGAAGATGCTGGACGACATCCTCTCGCTCGCCCGCGTGGGCCGCGACCGCGAGCCGCCGCAGCGCGTGGACCTCGCCGCCCTCGCCGATGCCGCGCTCGACGATTTCGAGGATATGGGCATGCCCGTCGAGCGCAGCGACATGCCCCGCGCGATCGTCAGCGTGCATCCCCGGGCGGTCCGCCGGGCGCTCTCCAATCTCATCGAAAATGCCGTGAAATATGGCGGTCGCGCGATGGTCTCGCTCGATCTGGAGAAGGACCGCGCCATCCTCTCCGTCGCCGACGAAGGCCCCGGCATCCCCGAGGACCGCATCCAGGAAATGCTCCAGCCCTTCACCCGCATGGAGGGCTCGCGCAGCCGCGACACCGGCGGCACCGGCCTCGGCCTCGCCATCGTCCGCGCCGTGGCCTCGGCAGAAGCGGGCCAGTTCGAGATCCGCAACCGGCCCGAAGGCGGATTGATCGCCCGGCTCAGCTTTCCAAGAGCATCGTAGGTCCCGCCCGGCTGACGGGCGCGCGCATGGAAAGCGTGCGGGGCGCTACCCCACCTTCTCGTCGAAGCCCTTTCGCGCCGCCTCCACCGTGCCCAGATGAGTCTCGGCCCAGGTCCAGACGCCGCAGAAAGCCTCGCCGAGGCTCTCGCCAAGGTCGGTCAACCGGTACTCGACCTTCGGCGGCACGACCGGATGGACGGTGCGCTTGACAAGGCCATTGCGCTCCATCTGGCGCAGGGTCTGGGTGAGCATCTTCTGGCTGATGCCGGGGACCTTCTCGGCGATACGCGTGAAGCGCTGCTCGCCATGATCGTGCAGCACCTCGATGATGATCATCGTCCATTTGTCAGCAACTTGCGCAATCAGATCGTGGACGAGCGCCTCCACCCGCGGATCGATCTCGCCATAGGTTTCGGGGCTCTCGGGATGGTCTGCCACTTCACACTTTCTTTTTGGTGAGTATCTCGTCCACATCCCCAGCCAAGGAGACGAAGCATGAAAACCACGGGCAACAGCATCCTCATCACCGGCGGTGGCTCGGGCATCGGCCGCGAACTGGCGCAGCGCTTTCAGGACCTCGGCAACCAAGTGATCGTCGCCGGGCGCACGGCCGCGAGCCTTGAGGAAACCATCGCAGGCCGGGCCAACATGCATGCGCTGACCGTCGATATGAGCGATCCGGCCAGCATTGCCGCCTTCGCACAAGAGGCGCTATCCCGCTTTCCGCAGATCAACGTGCTGATCAACAATGCGGGCATCATGCGGCGGGAGGACCTTACGCGCAAAGGCGACACGGCGGTGGCCGAGCAGACGCTCATCACGAACGTGCTGGGGCCGATCCGCCTGACCGACGCCTTCATCGACCATCTGGTGGCGCAGGAAAATGCGGCGATCGTCAATACGACCTCCGGCCTCGCCTTCGTGCCGCTAGGCACCGCGCCCAGCTACAGCGCCAGCAAGGCGGCGCTGCATAGCTGGACGGTCTCGCTGCGCGAGCAGCTGCGCGGCAAGGTCGAGGTGATCGAGCTGGCCCCTCCGGCCGTGCGCACGGAGCTGACGCCGAGCCAGTCAACGCGCGAGGGATATATGCCGCTCGACGACTATGCCGCCGAGGTGATGAGCCTCTTCACGCAGGAGCCGACACCGCAGGAGATTCTGGTCGAGAGCGTGAAGTTCCTGCGCAATGCCGAGCGCGAGGGACGGTTCGACCAGACGGTGCAGGCGATCGCCGCGCTTTAACGGCATGCCGTTGGCCGGTGGTTAGCTCCCCCCGGCCAACACCTTCTCGATCGCCGTCACCGTGATCGGGTGATAATTGCTCCGCGCGCCTGCGAAGATGCGTTGGGCGACGGGTAGGCCCCAGTCGCCCTGTTGCACAAGTGCGCGATAGACTGGGCGGATGAGCAAATTGCGCCCGACGCGGGGCAGGAATTCCTCGGCCGACGCGATGGCGGGCTGGTAGCGATTGCCGATCGCCAGCACGAGCCAGGCCGAGCGGACATAGGCATTGGGCGAAGTTGAGAGCTTCATCGCTTCGTCCAGCTCGCTGAGGCGCGCGGCGGCCAGCGCGCGCGGTAAGCCGTTAAGAAAACGCTGCCACTCCTGCGTGCTCCAATTGGCGAAGGGAATGCGCGCGATCGGCCCGCCGCTCTTCACCTGATCGATCGCCTGATCCACCTGCGCGAGCGTCGCTGAGCGGACGTGCACGGCATTTTCGGGCAGGCCCGGCTCATAGGCCCAGCGGTCGAGCTGCAGTTTCGCCTCCAGCGCCGTATCGCCCCGGATCAGATTCTTGCGCAGGTCAGCGAGGAAGCCCGCCGTGGTCTGCGGCTGGAAGGCGTGTCGATCGAAATAGGAGCGGAGATAACCGTCCCAGCGGGCACGGCCGACCGCATATTCAATCGTGCGCAGGAAGGTCGCGCCCTTGTTATACGCCAGTTCCCCGCCCTCCTCCTCCGTATCGCCGCGCAGGCGCGTGGCGGCGGGCGTGCTCTCCTTGAGGTCGCGCTGGAGATCGTCCCAGCTGAGGTCCGCGAGCACGGCGGCGCGCTCTTTCCCGTAAACCACCTCGTCGATGAAACCACCTCGTCGATGCGGTTCTCGAAATAGGTGGTGAAACCCTCGTTGAGCCAGCTGTCCGGCCAGGTGGCGTTCGTGACGAGATTGCCCGACCAGCTATGCGCCAGCTCGTGCGCGACCACATCCGTGTTGGCCTTGTCGCCGGTGAAGATGGTCGGCGTCAGGAAGGTGAGCGTGGGGTTCTCCATGCCACCATAAGGGAAGCTGGGCGGCAGGACGAGCATATCGAAGCGGCCCCAGCGATAGGGGCCGTAGAGCGCCTCGGCCGCGCTCACCATGCGCTCGGTATCGTCAAGCTCGGGGGCCACCCGCGCGAGCGTGGCCGGCTCGGCATAGACGCCGGTACGCGGCCCGAGCGGCCGGAAAGCGATATCGCCGATTGCCAGCGCGATGAGATAGGGCGGGACGGCGTGCGGCATGGTGAAGCGGAAGCGGGTCATCCCCTGCCCCGCCGGCTCGCCACTGGGTGTCAGCCGCTCGCCGCTCATCACCGCGACATAGCCCGTCGGCACGGTGATCGCCGCGTCCCAGCTCTGGCGGATGCCGGGACTGTCCTGCGTCGGAATCCAGCTGCGGTTCTCGATCGACTGGCCCTGGCTGTAGAGGAAGGGCTTCGTCTTGCCGGCGGTGAGCGAAGGCGGCAGCCAGCCGAGCGCGCTCGCATCGGGCCGGGACTTATAGGCGATGATAATTTTCCGCGCGGCGCCGATCTGGATCGTCAGCGGCGCACCCTTTGTCTCGTCGCTCGCCCCGATGGCGAAGGGGAGCGCCCTCCCCCTGCCATCGGTGATCCTGTCGATCACCAACCCCTTGTCATCGAGCACGATCTCCTTCGCACCGGGCGCGGCGAGGATGTCGAGTGTCGCGGTGCCGCGCATTTCCTTCGCCTCGAAATCGGCGACCAGATCGAGCGCGACATGGGTGACGCGGGCGATCTGCGGGCGGGCATAGGTCTGCGTGTCGAGCGCTTCCGGCGCGGTGAGGATGGGCGCGGGCGCGGCGGGCCGGGCGTGGAGCGCGGGGGTGGAGAGGATCGTCAGGCTGAGCAGAGCGGGAAGGATTTTTTGCATGCCGCATCTTTGGCGACATGGCGTGCGAGGGGCAAGCCTCCCCCGCCCCTGTCCGTGTGCCGGGGCCAGCGATTATGGCAGCAGGTCGAGCGCAGTCGAGACACGCAAGAGCGATGTTCGCGTGTCTCGGCTCGAACCGGGTACGGCGTGCCCGATGGGGCACGCCGAAAAGGTCAGGCCGGCTTCGCCGC
>JAFKLU010000096.1:5136-19569 GCA_017304105.1 Sphingomonadales bacterium | reverse complement strand
CGTCCGTGAACCTGCGGGCGCATGCGGGTCGGGATCGGGATCTTGCAGACCGGGCCTTCGGGCAGCGCGCCCGCGTTCCAGATCCACACGGCATGCTCATACTGATCCGGGCCAAGCTCATGGTCGACAATCGCGACCAGCCAGCCCTCATGGCCGGGCTGCGACGAGGCGACGTGAACCGTCTCGCTCATGCCATGGGCGGGCGGCAGATTATAGCCGATGATCGCGCCGGTCTCGAAATCCTTGCGCAGCAGCGCCGAGAACATCGCGCCGACCACGCCGCCCATGACCGGCGGACCCATCGGGTTGGGGTTCATCGAGCAATAATAGCCGATCTTGTAAGGACGGCCCTCGTCCTTCTTGGCGATGCGGGGCATGTCACCCGGAGGGCCGAGCGGCGTCACCTCCACCTGATCGCTGTCGCTGTTCAGATCGACCGTCCAGCGCTGGAAACCGCCGCCGAGCAGCTGCGGCGGCACGTTGATGCCGCTATCCGCCTGGATATGCGGAAAGGCGATCGTGTCGGTGACGTGATGGTCCATGTGGAGCTTGCCGTCGCCCGTCTCGAAGGCGTTCATCATGTGGAAGCTGGAGGCGCCCTTGGGCCCCTTGAACCAGCGGATTTCCGACACGTCGCCGTAACGCGGCATCACGCCGATATAATATTCAAGATCGGGCTGGTGGACCCAATGCGGCCCCTTGGCCTTGACGCGATCAAGGTCCGAGGTGGTGGGCTGAAGCGGGAAGATCGCGTGCTTCTGCGTGATCGTGAAATCATGCACGAGGCTGCAGAACGGCGCCTCGAAGAACTGCTCCCTGACGAGATTGCCGTCCTTGTCTGTCCACCAATAGGAGATGGTCTTGGAGCAGAGGCCATCGGCCTCATAGCCATAGACGAACATCTCCTTCGTCTCGAAATCGACGCGGACATGCGCGGTCATCGTCTTCGACTTGAGCGCACCGCCGAAATCATAGGAGCCGATCGTTTCCAGCGTGAAGGGGTCCACCTGCTGCGCCGGCCCGTCCTCCTTGGTCATCAGCAGCCGGCCGGCATGCCAGACGGGCGTGGTGTTGGAGACGGTGCCCTCGACGCCCTCGACGGACGGATCATTGGTATAGGGATTGCGATAGCGGCCGAACAGACGCCTGCCGGCGGCGTGCTCGGCCTTCCAGCGCGGGGTCTGGACATATTTGATGTCGTAATCGACCGTGCCATCCTCGTTGAACAGCACACGGCTGACCATGCCGTCATCGGACAGGGCGGTGTCGGGCACGAAGAAGGGTTCGAATTGCGGGTCCGGAACCGCGCGGAAGAAGGCCCCCTTCACGTCCGCGGGAATCGCGCCCTCGCTGGGCTTGAGGCCCTTGATGGAAACTTCCTGGCCGACCGGCTTGTTGAGGCCCATATAGTCCAGGGTCTGTGGAAACGACATCGCTCTCTCCAGTTTCTGCGTCTCCACTTTGACCCGTTCAGGCGCCTATGGCTATGACCCAGTTCCCATTTCTTCAGGCCAATATAGAAGCGTGGGGTTCGTCACGAGCAGTTTGCGCTGCAGTTCCTGTGTCGGAGCAATGCGCGGAATCATGTCGACGAGGCTGCCGTCGTCGGGGATCGCATCCTGCATGTTGGGGTGCGGCCAGTCGGTCCCCCAGATGACTCTGTCCGAATAATCCGCCACGAGCGGCGCCACCGAGCGGGCGAAATCATCCCACGGCGGACCGGCAGGATCGAGCCGGTCCGGGCAGGTCGCCTTGAACCAGATGTCGTCGCGCGAATCGAGCAGCTTGCGGAACGCCTTCATGTCCGCGCCATCAGGCCCCTGGCTTACGTCCGGACGGCCCATATGGTCGATGACGAGCGGCACCGGGATCGCGTCCATGAAGGGGCGCAGCTCTTCCAGAATGTCCGCCTCGAAATAGATGACGACATGCCAGCCGGCGGGCAGACGCCGGGCGACTTCGATGAACTTGTCCTTCGGCGCATCGTCGACGAGGCGCTTGAGGAAGTTGAAGCGGATGCCGCGCATGCCGCCTTCATGCAGCTTGTGCAGCTCCTCCTCGCTGATCGCCGGATCGACCACCGCCACGCCCCGCGCCTTGCCCTCAGAGACGGCGATGGCGTGCAGCGTGGCGGCATTGTCGGTGCCGTGGCAGCTCGCCTGCACGATCACGTTGCGCGCAAAGCCGAGATGGTCGCGCAGGGCAAAGAGCTTGTCCGGACCGGCGTCCTGCGGAAGATACTTGGCCTTCGCGCTGAACGGGAACTGCGCCATCGGCCCGAAGACATGGCAGTGCGCGTCGATTGCGCCCGGAGGCGGCGTGAAGCGCGGCTTGGAGGGCGCGCTGTGCCAGGAAAGGATGCGGTCTTCAGACATCGAACTTACTCCATATCCATTCGCCCAGAGCACAGGCGAAGCAACGCTGCGACCGCGCTCGGGCGAATGCCAATCCAAAATCAACGCAGGGCTCTGCGGATCACCCGAAGACAACCCCGTCCATCAGCTTGCGGGCCGTGCGCAACATGCCGGCCTCGACGGGCTGGCCGTCCGCGTCGACAGTCACCACGCATTCCGTGACGCCGGTGGGATGCTCCACGCCGAGCGTCTTGTTGCTGCCTTCCGGCACCACCGCGACGGCGGCGGCAGGCGAACCCTCGATGAGGCAGGCTGTCGCCACGCTCACCGCGCCCAGCACGCCGATGGACGCATGAACGCGATGCGGGATGAGCGAGCGCACGGCGACAGCGCCGCCTTCCTTTGGCGGCGCGACCAGCATCATCTTGGGAACGCTCTTTTCCTTCACGTCGCCAAGGTTCATGAGCGGCCCGGCCTTGAGGCGAATGGCCTCGATCCTGGCCTTCATCTCCGTGTTGGCGTCGAGCGTCTCGCGGTCCTCATAGCCGGTGACGCCGACATCGCTGGCGAGGAAGACGACGCATGGCATGCCATTGTCGATCATCGTCACCTTGATGCCGTCAATCTCGTCCACGCCGTTGCCGGTGGGCAGCAGCGCCCCGCACGAGGAGCCGGCGGTATCGCGGAAGGCGAGCGGGATCGGCGCGGACGTGCCCGGCACGCCGCTGATCGAGGCGCTGCCCTCATAGCTCGGCACGCCGCCCGGCGTCTGGACCGTCGCGACGGCCACCTGCCCCGTATTTTCCATGAAGATGGCGACGCGCGTCTCGTCACCCGTCGGCGCGATCAGCCCGCGCTCGATGGCGAAGGGGCCGACCCCGGCAAGCATGTTGCCGCAGTTCTGCGCGTCCGTCACGATCGGCTGGTCGACGAAGACCTGCAGGAAGAGATAGTCGACATCGACGCCCTCCCGCTCCGACTTCTTGACCACGGCAACCTTGGAGGTCAGCGGATCGGCGCCGCCCATGCCGTCGATCTGGCGCGGATCGGGCGAGCCCATGACGCGCAGCAGGAAGGCATCGCGCGCGGCAACGTCCTGCGGCAGATCTTCCGCGAGGAAGAACGCGCCCTTGGACGTGCCGCCCCGCATCCACATGCAGCGTGCGGAGGTCTCAGACATACTTCAGGCCCAGCTTGGCGAGAGGCTCGCGGAAGCCATACATGTCCATGCCGAGCACGCCGGAGGCCAGCTTGTCGCGCTTGTCGCCCTCATTTGCTTCACGCTTCTGCGCGGCTTCCAGCACCTTGGCGGCGTTGGCGCGCGGAACGACGCACACGCCGTCATCGTCGGCGACGATCACGTCGCCCGCATTAATGAAGGCGCCAGCACAGACGACCGGCACGTTGACGCTGCCGAGCGAAGCCTTGATCGTGCCCTGCGCAAAGATCGCCTTGGACCAGACGGGGAACTGCATCTCCGTGAGATCGCGCACATCGCGCACGCCCGCGTCGATGATGAGGCCACGGCAGCCGCGCGCCTGCGCCGAGGTGGCGAGCAGGTCGCCGAAATAGCCGTCCTCGCAGGGGCTGGTCGGCGCGATCAGCAGCAGATCGCCTTCCTTGAGCTGCTCGATGGCGACGTGGACCATCCAGTTGTCGCCCGGAGGGGCCGAGATGGTCACGGCGCTGCCCGCCACGCGCGCGCCGCGATAGATGGGACGCATATAGCTCGCGAGCAGACCCGTGCGGCCCTGCGCCTCATGCACAGTTGCGACACCGCAGGCCGCAAGCCCGTCGATAACGGCCTGATCAGCCCGCTCGATATTCTGGACGACGACACCCATGGCAGCACTCCTCTTTTACCTAAGACCGCGACGTTGGCGGTCACGATACCGATATCGTCGCGGCTCATCCACCCGCCTACGCGCGCGAGGCAAGTGGGAACTTTGCGCTGACCATAAGCTGCTGCTAAGTCTGCGGCGATGCTGTCATCCGCCGCCTCGCCCTGGTCCTTCAACCTGCGCCATTTCGCGGCGGTCGCGGCGGTGGTCGGGCGCGGCAGCGTGTCGGCGGCGGCAAGCACGGTGCATCTCACCCAGCCGGCCGTCACGCAAGCCATTGCGCGGGTGGAGGCACAGCTGGGGCTGCAGCTGTTCGAGCGGCGGACGGACGGCATGACCCCCCTGCCCCCGGCCCGCGCGCTCGCGGCACGCGTGGAGCAGGCGCTGGCCCTGATCGGATCGCGGCGAGTCACCATGGCGCAGATGCGCGCCTTTCTCGCGGTCGCGGATGCGGGGAGCTACGCCGCGGCGGCCGCGCAGACGGGCCTTTCCCAGCCGACGCTACATCGCGCGATTGGCGATCTGGCACTCATCCTGCGGCGCACGCTGGTGGAGCGGCGCGGGCGCGGGATCGCGCTCACGGAGCCGGGCCGGCGCACGGCCCGCGCCTTTCGCCTCGCCAGAGCGGAGCTGGAAGCCGGGCTCAGCGAAGCGCTGGGCGAGGCGCGGCAGGGGCCGGCGCGGATCATGATCGGCGCAATGCCGCTCTCCCGCGCCCGCGTGCTACCGCTGGCGCTGGCGCGGTTCACGGCGGCCCACCCGGACGTCGAGATCGTCATCGTGGAGGGATCGCACGGCGAACTTGCCGAGCCGCTACGCGACGGCAGCATCGACTTCATGGTCGGCGCTCTGCGCGAGCCGGGGCCGGGCCCGGACCTCGCCCAGCGAGCGCTGTTCGAGGATCGCGTCATCATCCTCGCGCGGGCGGGGCATCCGCTCACCCAGGCGCACGACGGGACCGCACGCATCACGCCTCCCTCGCTTGCCGATCTCGCCCGTTATCCGTGGATCGTCCCCTCCCCCGGCGCCCCCTTGCGCACCGGCTTCGAGGCGATGTTCCGCACCGCGGGCCTCTCCCCGCCGATCGTGCCGATCGAATGCGGGTCGGTGATGATGGTGCGCGAGATATTGATGCAGACTGATTTCCTGACACTGCTCTCGCCCGATCAGGTTTCAGTAGAGCAGCAGGCCGGCTGGCTGGTCTCGCTGGGCGAGCCCCCGGGGAACTTCGCGCGGACCATCGGCATCACCACCCGCGCGCAATGGCGCCCTGCCCCTGCACAGGCCGCCTTCATCGCTGAACTGGAAAGGGCAGCGACCCAACCATTCGCCTCTCCTTATAGCCCGGGGAGCGATCAAATTTGCGGATTTGAGGGCGCCGGCGCACAAGAGCATCCATGAGTCAGAGGATCGCCTTGATCGGCTTCGGAGAAGCTGGCCGTACGTTCGCGCAGGCTGCCCGCTGGGGTGCTCTCGCGCGCGCTTTCGATATCAAGACCTTGAACGAGGCAACCGCCGGGCCGATCCGCTCGGCCTATGCCGAGACGGGCGTGACGGGATGCGATGCGCTGGAGCAGGCGCTCGACGGCGCACAGATCGTGCTCAGCCTCGTCACGGCAGACCAGACGCCGCTCGCCGCGCAGGCAGCGGCCGGTATCGTTCCCAAAGGCGCCCTGTTCTGCGATCTCAACAGCGTCTCGCCCGGCACCAAGCAGCGCAACGCCGCCGCGATCGAAGCGGTGGGCGGGCGTTATGTGGACGTCGCGGTCATGTCCCCCGTGCAGCCGGCAGCGTTGGCCGCGCCTCTGCTGGTAGCTGGCCCCCACGCGCAGGACGGCGCGGACATGCTGCGCGCCATCGGCTTCACCAGGGTATCCATTTCCGGCGACCGGATCGGCGCGGCGAGCGCGACCAAGATGGTCCGCTCCGTCATGATCAAGGGCATTGAGGCCTTGACCGCCGAGATGCTGCTGGCCGCGCAGGCTGCGGGCGTGACCGAAGCGGTCCTTGCCTCGCTCGGGGGCGACTGGCCGCAGAAGGCCGACTATAATCTCGACCGCATGCTGGCGCACGGCACGCGCCGCGCTGCCGAGATGGAGGAAGTCGTCGCGACCCTCACCGAACTTGGCATCGATCCGCTGATGACGCGCGGCACCGTGACCCGGCAGCGGGCTCTGGGTACCGTGCTGAACGGCAGCGACATGCCGGAAGGCCTGGCCGCCAAGCTGGCCTGTATCGACGAGCACATGAACGAGAAAATGCAAGGAAAGGCTGACGCCGCATGACGATGATTATCGACTGCCATGGCCATTACACCGTCCTGCCCAAGGCGCATGACGAGTGGCGCGAGCAGCAGAAGGCCGCGTTCAAGGCCGGGCAGCCCGCCCCGCCCTATCCGGACATTTCGGACGACGATATTCGCGAGACGATCGAGCAGAACCAGCTGCGCCTCATCAAGGAGCGCGGCGCGGACATGACGATCTTCTCGCCGCGCGCATCTGCCATGGCCCCGCATGTCGGCGACCAGTCGGTGGCGGTGCCGTGGGCGCAGGCCTGCAACAACCTGATCGCGCGCGTCGTGGACATGTTCCCCGAAACGTTCGCCGGCGTCTGCATGTTGCCGCAGTCGCCCGAAGCGGACATGACCAGCTCGATCGCCGAGCTTGACCGCTGCGTCAACGAACTCGGCTTCATCGGCTGCAATCTCAATCCGGATGCAAGCGGCGGCTATTTCAAGCAGCCCCCGCTCACGGACAAGTTCTGGTATCCCTTCTACGAGAAGATGGTCGAGCTGGACGTGCCGGCGATGATCCACGTCTCGGGCAGCTGCAACCCGGCGATGCACGCCACCGGCGGCTATTATATCGCGGCTGACACGATCGCCTTCATGCAGCTGCTGGAAGGGAATCTGTTCAAGGACTTCCCGACGCTGCGCTTCATCATCCCGCATGGCGGCGGCGGCGTGCCGTTCCACTGGGGCCGCTACCGTGGCCTTGCGGACATGCTCAAGCAGCCGAGCCTGGACGAGCATCTGATGAACAATGTGTTCTTCGATACCTGCGTCTATCACCAGCCGGGCATCAACCTGCTCGCCGAGGTGATCGAGACCAAGAACATCCTGTTCGGCAGCGAGATGGTCGGCGCCGTGCGCGGTATCGATCCCACCACTGGCTTCTACTTCGACGACACAAAGCGTTATGTCGATGCGTTGCCGATCAGTGAAGAACAGCGCCACGCGATCTTCGAGGGCAATACGCGGCGGGTCTTCCCCCGTCTCGATGCCAAGCTGAAAGCCCGTGGCCTCTGATCGCCATTTTCTGGAGCGGAAAATCATGACCGAGAAGAAAGAAAGAATCGACGTTCACGCCTATCTTGCCGAGTTTGACGACATTCCCGGCACCCGCGTGTTCACCGCCAAGCGCGCCCGCAAGGGCTACAACCTCAATCAGTTCGCCATGAGCCTGATGAAGGAAGAAAATCGCGAGCGGTTCAAGGCAGACGAAAGCGCCTATCTTGATGAGTGGAACCTGACGCCGGCTGCCAAGGCCGCCGTGCTGGCCCGCGATTACAACGCGATGATCGACGAGGGCGGCAACGTCTACTTCCTGTCCAAGCTGTTCTCGACCGATGGCAAGAGCTTCCAGTTCGCCGCCGGCTCGATGACCGGCATGACCCAGGAAGAATATGCGCAAATGATGATCAACGGTGGCCGTTCGCCCGAAGGCGTGCGCTCCATCAAGGGAGGCTATTGATATGGCACGCGTCACTACTGGCATCACGTCCAGCCACATCCCCGCGCTCGGCGCCGCGATCCAGACCCACTCCACGGGCAATGATTATTGGGGCCCGGTGTTCAAGGGCTATGAGCCCATCAAGGAGTGGATCAAGCAGCCCGGCAACATGCCGGACGTCGTGATCCTGGTTTACAATGACCACGCATCGGCGTTCGACATGAACATCATCCCGACCTTCGCGATCGGTTGCGCCGAGAAGTTCAAGCCGGCCGACGAAGGCTGGGGCCCGCGCCCGGTACCGGACGTGATCGGCCACCCGGATCTCGCCTGGCACATCGCGCAGAGCCTGATCCTCGACGAGTTCGACATGACCATCATGAACGAGATGGACGTCGACCATGGCTGCACCGTGCCGCTCAGCATGATCTTCGGCGAGCCCGAGGCGTGGCCGTGCAAGGTCATTCCGCTGCCGGTGAACGTCGTCACCTATCCGCCGCCGTCGGGCAAGCGCTGCTTCAACCTGGGTGACTCGATCCGCGCTGCGGTCGAGAGCTTCCCGGAAGATCTCAACGTCCACGTCTGGGGCACCGGCGGCATGAGCCACCAGCTTCAGGGCCCGCGCGCCGGCCTGATCAACAAGGAGTTCGACCTGAACTTCATCGATCAGCTGATCAAGGACCCCGAGACCCTGAGCAAGATGCCGCACATCCAGTATCTGCGCGAGAGCGGATCGGAAGGCATCGAGCTGGTCATGTGGCTGATCATGCGCGGCGCGCTGGGCGAGAAGGTCAAGGATCTCTACACCTTCTACCACATCCCGGCCTCCAACACCGCGCTCGGCGCCCTGCTTCTGCAGCCGGAAGAGACCGCGGGTGAGCCGCTGGAACCGCGCAAGGTGATGAGCGGCCACAGCCTGTCGCAGGCTTGACGTCGCAGGCTTGACAAGGACTCGGCCCCTCCTCTTTTGAGGAGGGGCTCGGGGCCGCCGATCGCTGCCCCAATGAACTCGCGCCGTGGCCTTCATGCCCCGCCGCTTATGACCCACCCCCTGCACCTTCCCCCTTCCGGAAGGTGCTTGGTTTTCGAAAGGATATTCCATGAGAATAGCCCTCGCAGGCGCCGGCGCGTTCGGCGAAAAGCATCTCGACGGCCTCAAGCTGATCGACGGCGTCGAGATCGTCTCCATCATCAGCCGCCGCGCCGAACAGGCCGCGGAAGTCGCCGCGAAATATGGCGCCAAGCACAGCGGCACCGACCTCAACGAAGCGCTCGCGCGTGACGATGTAGACGCGGTGATCCTCTGCACCCCCACGCAGCTCCATGCCGAGCAGGCGATCGCCTGCATGAACGCCGGCAAGCACGTGCAGGTCGAGATCCCGCTGGCGGACAGCTGGGCCGATGCCGAGGCCGTCGTCGCCAAGCAGAAGGAAACGGGCCTGGTCTGCATGGTCGGCCATACGCGCCGGTTCAACCCCAGCCACCAGTATGTCCACAACAAGATCGTGGCCGGCGAGCTCGCCATCCAGCAGATGGACGTGCAGACCTATTTCTTCCGCCGCAAGAACATGAACGCCAAGGGCGAGCCGCGCTCCTGGACCGACCACCTGCTCTGGCACCACGCCGCGCACACCGTCGATCTGTTCGCCTACCAGACCGGCAAGATCGTGCAGGCCAATGCCGTGCAGGGTCCGATCCATCCGGAACTGGGCATCGCGATGGACATGTCCATCCAGCTCAAGAGCGAGACGGGCGCAATCTGCACCCTGTCGCTCTCGTTCAACAATGATGGCCCGCTCGGCACCTTCTTCCGCTACATCGGCGACAACGGCACCTACATTGCCCGTTACGACGACCTGGTGAATGGCAAGGAAGAACCGATCGATCTGACCGGCGTCACCATCTCGAACAACGGCATCGAGCTGCAGGACCGCGAGTTCATCTCCGCCATCCGCGAAGGCCGCGAGCCCAACAGCTCAGTCGGCAAGGTGCTGGATTGCTATCGCGTCCTTGGCGACCTTGAAAAGCAGCTCAACGCGCAGGGCTGAAAGCAGATCTCTCAGGCCACGGCCTGACAGGCACATCGAACCCTTGCCGAATTTCTTCGGCAAGGGTTTTTCTTTTCTTCGATTTCACTCGTTCCCCCATTTTGGTCGACAGTTCATCAGCTTTCCGCATAGGGTCAGGAAACAAGCGTACGCCCGGATGTTTTTTCGGTCGGAACAGCTGACGATCGGAAGAGAGGGATGCATGGGAGCGGGCAAGGAACTCCTGGAGGCTTTGCGATCTTTCGCGGAGGTCGAACGCAAGATCGTTCTGCTTGGCGAGCGCCCGGAGGTGGACAACGCCCATGCCAGTGCCATGGTGAATGCCCGGCGGGAACTTGTGATGGCCTTCGCCAAGCTCGGCACGGCGCTCGACACGGACCCGCACCTCACCGCCCATCCAGACAAGATGACGCAAGGCACGCGCCTGTTCTCGGCCTTCCGCGCGCAGAATGCGATCAACCAGGCCGACTGGCCGGCCATCCGGGTCCGCGACGATCCCGCGCAATATCGCGTCGCGGCGCAGTCCGTCGTCGATCGCTCGCGCGCCTTCTGGCAATGGGTCGAGCGGGAGCTCGGCTTCCGACGGTGACGTCGCGCGGATAAGACGGCCCCGCGCCGCGCCCTGAGGCACATCTCAACATTGATTTTTGCAGGTCGCGCGGCCAGAAGCGCGGCATGACCCAGCACCCCACGCCCCTCCCCACCCGTCCGCTCGGCAGCACTCAGGTCACCGCGATCAGCCTGGGCTGCATGAACCTTAGCCACGCCTATGACGTGACGCCGCCCGAGGAAGAGGCGGTGAAGCTGCTCAATCACGCGCTGGACCTTGGCGTCACGCATCTCGATAGCGCGGCGCTCTATGGCGGTGGCAACAGCGAGCGGCTGCTCAACAAGGCGGTCGGCCATCGCCGCAAGGATTTCCACCTAGCCAGCAAGTGCGTGCTCGATCAGGTCGATGGGGTGCGCATCCTCGATGGCCGGCCGGAGACGATCACCGCATCGCTCGAGCGCTCGCTGCAGCGCCTTGGCACGGATTTCATCGATCTCTATTACATGCACCGGCTGGACAAGAACGTCCCCATCGAGGAGTCGATGGGCGCCATGGTGCGCGCCAAGGAAGCCGGCAAGATCGGCGCTATCGGCCTGTCCGAAATGTCCGCCGAGACGCTCCGTCCGAATATTCGCCCTGGGTGCGCAATCCCGAGGTGGCGGTGCTGGATGCCTGCGCCGAGCTGGGCGTCGCCTTTGTCGCCTTCTCGCCGCTGGCGCGGGGCTTCCTCACCGGCACGCTCACCAGCATCGACTTCGCTCCGGGCGACATCCGCATCCCGATGCCGCGTTTCCAGGAGCCGAACTTCAGTCATAATCTGAAGTTGGCCGAGCGCTTCAACGCGATCGCCGCGGACCTCGGCATCGCACCCGCGCAGCTCAGCCTCGCCTGGGTGCCCGCGCGCGCGCCGCATATCATCGCCATCCCCGGCACGCGCAGCATCGCGCATCTGGAAGAGAATGTCGGCGCGGCGACGATCACCCTCTCGGACGAGACGATCGCGGCGGTGGACGCCATCTTCACGCCCGGTGCCGTGGCGGGCACGCGCTACGCCCCGGCCGTGCAGGCGCAGATCGACACCGAGCTGCTCCCCGAAGAAACCGAGCAGGCCTGACGCAAATGGACGACGCAACGCGCCGCGCTATCGAGTGGGACTGCACCAAGCTCATCAACCGCTACACGCTGCTCAATGATGCAGCGGACTGGGAAGCGGTGGCCGCGCTCTACACCGAAGATGGCCAGATGACCCGACCCAGCGCGCCCGACCAGCCGATTGTTGGACGGGACGCCATCCTCGCCGCATTCAAGTCGCGGCCGGCCCGCGCACAGCGGCATGTCATCTCCAACGTGGTCGTGGATGTGGTCAGCGAGACCGAAGCGACGGCCTTCTGCATCATCGTGCTCTATCAGGGCACGGCGAGCGCGGACGGCGGGCTGCCGGTGCGCGATCCCTCCGGTCCGCTGATCGGAACCTATGCGGACCGCCTGCGCAAGACCGCCGAAGGCTGGCGGTTCGCCGAGCGACGCGGCGGACTGGATTTCGCGCCATGACCGACACGCCTGACTTCGCTGCCTTCCTCTCGCGCCCCTATCGCATCGAGTGGGGCCATTGCGATCCGGCGGGCATCGTCTATGCGCCGCGCTTCCTCGAAATGTTCGGCGAAAGCACGATCATGCTGTTCGAGAAGGCGCTGGGCGTGCGCAAGAAGGACATGCTGAAGGCACAGGGCGTGCTCGGCTTCCCGATGGTGGATGTCTCGGCCCGTTTCCTGCGCCCGGCTGCCTATGGCGACGATGTCGTGCTGGAGGCCGAAGCACCCGACTTCGGCAATTCGAGCTTCACCATCCGGCATCGCCTGCTGAAGAATGGCGCGGTCTGCGTCGAGGGCACGGAAAAGCGCGTGTGGGCGGTGCGGGACACCGAGCGGCCGGGCGGCATGCGCGCCGAGCGCGTGCCCGACACGATCCGGGACATGTTCCGCAAATAGCGCACCCCCTCAAAAACAGGCTGGCAAAGCCTGAAAATCCGGGCATGTAAGGGAGAAACATAATCACTCCCGACCTGGAGAGGGGCACATCATGGATTTGGCACGAGGGCGCGCGCCGGTTGGTGCGTCGCGGCGCGGTGCGAGCTATCAGGCCTGGCTGGTCGGGCTGCTCAGCATCAATTTCGGCATCGTCTTCTTCGACCGGCAGGCGCTCAACGTGCTCATGCCGTCAGTCGCGCAGGATCTGGCGCTCAGCAACACGCAGATCGGCCTGCTGGCGAGCGGCCTCTCCTTCACCTGGGCGCTGGCCGCCTTCGGCATCGGCAAGCTTTCCGACACCATCGGCAATCGCAAGCTGCTGCTGATCCTCTCCACGATCGGCTTCTCGCTCTGCTCCTTCGTCAGCGGCGTGGCGACGAGCTTTGTCTTCATGCTGGCCGCGCGCCTGCTCATGGGCGCGGCGGAAGGCGGCATCATGCCGATCAGCCATGCCATGGTCGCGACCGAGGTCGACCCCAGGCATCGCGGGCTGGCGCAAGGCATCGCGCAGAATTTCGGATCGAACCTGCTCGGCTCCTTCCTGGCGCCGGTGCTGCTGGTCTGGTTCGCGCAGGTGTTCGGCTGGCGGGAGGCCTTCTTCCTGGCGGGCGTGCCCGGCATCATCAGCGCCGTGATCATCTGGGCAACGCTCAAGGAGCCCCCTGCCCCGCCCCGGCCAAGCGCGGAGGATGAAGGCGAGAAATACGGCATCCTCGACGCACTCAAGAACCGCAACGTGTTGATCTGCGTGATCCTTGGCGTGCTGATGGTCAGCTATTTCGTGGTGTGCCTCACCTTCATGCCGATCTTCCTGACGAATGTGCGCGGCTATAGCGGCACGGAGATGAGCTGGCTGATCGGCACGCTCGGCATTTCTGCCACGATCGGCAGCTTCGCGACATCCTGGCTCTCGGACGTGATCGGGCGGCGGCCGGTGATGATCGCCATGCCGTTCATCGGCGTGATCCTGCCGCTGGGCGCGATGTTGCGATCTTCTTCTTCGGCTGGGGCCTCAATGGCATCTTCCCATTGTTCATGGCCACCGTGCCGTCCGAGAGCGTCGATCCGCGCCATGCCGCGACAGCGCTGGGCCTCACCATGGGTTCGGCGGAGATACTGGGCGGCGTGTTCGCGCCGTTCGTGGCGGGCGCGGCGGCGGACGCGACGACACTCGCCGCGCCGCTGTGGCTGATGCTGGGGCTCACCATCGTGTCCGGCGTGGTGGCGATGTTCCTCGTCGAGACCGCACCGTCGCAGGTGGCGAAGATGGCCAGGAACTAAAACAACATCCGTTCGCCCTAAGCCTGTCGAAGGGCGATCGGCCTTAAGATTGAGGGAGGAAATGAAGATGCATGGGGATGTGACTGCGCCCGGCACGCGACGCTCGCCCGGCTATCAGGTGCTGCTGGTCGCGCTGCTCAGCCTCAATTTCGGCATCGTCTTCTTCGACCGGAACGCGCTGAACTTCCTGATGCCGTTCGTGCAGCCCGAGCTTGGGCTGAGCAACACGCAGGTCGGGCTCCTCGCCAGCTCGCTCTCGCTGACCTGGGCCCTGGCGGCGTTCGGCATCGGCAAGCTCTCCGACACGCTCGGCAGCCGCAAGCGCCTGCTGATCCTTGCGACCGTCGCTTTCTCGCTCTGCTCGTTCATGACAGGCATTGCCTCCACCTTCGCGCTGTTGCTCGGCGCGCGGCTGCTGATGGGCGCGGCGGAAGGCGGCATCATGCCGATCAGCCATGCAATGATCGCGAGCGACGTCTCACCCGAGCGGCGCGGCATCGCGCAGGGCGTGGCGCAGAATCTTGGCTCCAGCCTGCTCGGCTCCTTCGCGGCGCCGGTCCTGCTCGTCGCCTTCGCGGAGGCGTTCGGATGGCGCTCGGCC
>JAFKLU010000096.1:0-5127 GCA_017304105.1 Sphingomonadales bacterium | reverse complement strand
TTCTATCTCGCCGGCGTGCCCGGCATCCTCTCCGCACTGCTGCTCTGGTGGCTGATCGACGAGCCGGCCCCCGCGCCCAAGGCCCTGCCGGGAGTCGCCCCGCAGAGCCGCAGCACGCTCGACGTTCTCCTGCAACGCAACGTGCTCATCTGCGTGGTGCTGGGCGTGCTGCTAGTCTCCTATCTGGTGATCTGCTGGGCGTTCATGCCGATCTTTCTCACCAATGTGCGCGGCTATTCGCCCGACGTGATGGGTTGGCTGATGGGCACGCTCGGCATTTCCGCAGCGGTCGCGAGCTTCGTGGTGGCGGGCCTCTCGGATCGTATCGGGCGGCGGCCGGTGATGATCGCCATGCCCTTCGTCGCGGTGATCCTGCCGATGGCCGCGCTTTATTATCACGGACCGGCCTGGGTCATGGCGCTGCTGTTCTTCATCGGCTGGTCGATGAACGGCATCTTCCCGATGTTCATGGCGACCGTGCCATCCGAGAGCGTCGATCCGCTGCATACGGCGACCGCGCTCGGCCTCACCATGGGCGTGGCGGAAGTGCTCGGCGGCGTGTTCGCGCCAGCGCTCGCCGGCATGGCGGCGGACGCGACCGACCTCTCGGCGCCGCTGTGGATCATGTTTGGCCTGACGCTGGTGTCAGGCGTGGTCGCGATGTTCCTGAAGGAGACGGCGCCGGCGGTGCTGGCGAAAAGGGGCGCATAGCTCCTCTCCCCTGCCCGCAAAGCTTGAAGAGGGGGCGACGCCGCGGCCCCCTCCCCAACTGCGCCCGGCCGCTACAACGGCAAGGCTGCGTATCCTCTCCCGCAAGGGGAGAGGACCATTCACCTCAGAGCCTGCTGGCCGCGATATCAGCGCCTTCCCGCAGTGCCGCGAGCTTCTTCCACGCCACGAGGGGATCGATCTTGCCATAGCCCGCGAATGTGCCGAACCCGCAATCCGTGCTGCCCAGCACGCGCTCGGGGCCGACGATCCCTACGAAGCGCTCTATGCGCTGGGCGATCAGTTCCGGATGCTCGACATAGTTGGAACAGCTGTCGATGACGCCCGGCGCCAGCACGACGTCGTCGGGCAGCGGGGCATCCCGCCAGACGGTCCATTCATGCTCGTGGCGCGGATTGGCGCCCTCGAACAGGATGATCGCCGGGCGCGCCTTGAGGATCGTCGGCAGCACCTTGGCGAGATCGATGTCGTAATCGTGCGGGCCCTCGTAATTGCCCCAGCAGATGTGCATGCGCAGCCGATCGCGCGGCAGGCCCGCGGTCGCCGCATTGAGCGCCTCGACATTTGCCTCCGCCACCTTGACGAATTCCTCGTCGCTGAGGTCCTGATAGCCCGTGTGCCGCGACATGGCGAGATCGGGGCAATCGAGCTGCAGGTCGAAGCCCGCCGCGATGATCGCCTCATATTCCGGGCGCATCGCCGTCACCAGATCGGCGAGATAGGCCTCGTGGCTCGGATAATATTGATTGGGCTGGAAAGCGGTGATGAGCCCCGGCGAGGCCGCGTTCATGAAGCCGCGCGCGCCCTTGCCATGCCCCTCAAGCGCCACCTTGAAGCGGCGGATATCGTCATGGCAGGGCTGCATGTTGACCAGCTTCACCGGCGCGATGCACGAGGCGCGCTTGAACTCCTGCTCGCCCATGATGGCGGCGAGCTTGCGGCGCAGATCGGGCAGCGGCGCGAGATCCAGCGCGGGCTTGCGCGGCACGTTGCCGCCGAACCCTTCGAGGCGCTCGGTGATGTAGGTCGAGTAGCCGATCTTGCCGAGTTCACCGTCCGAGACGATGTCCACGCCAGCAACCACTTGCTTTTGCACAGCTTCGTCGATAGCGGACTGCACAACCCTGTCGAACTCGGCTTCGTCATAGGCCTCGCCCCGGTCGCGCGCCTGAAGCAGAGGCACGAGTTCCTGCCCGCGAGGCAGGCTTCCGACATGGGTGGTGGCAATTCTGGTCATAGGGCGCGTCTCTCCTCGCGTTGATCCTGCCCGCCTCTTAGGCGATCCGCGACAAAGCACCAGAGGGTGCCGACCCCATATGGAAGGGGTAGGGTCTTTTCATGGCGTGAAACTGTTTCCGCGAACACAGTCCTGTGCCTTACTAGACACAGTTACCCATGATAGAAGTTGCCTCAGCCGGTACTGCCCGACGAAGGCAAACATGAATGTCAGACCGGCATGAGGAGGAGAGGTATATGCGCGTGAATCACGCCCTTTCGACGGCTGTGCTGGCTTTAGCGACCGCCCTTGCGGCTCCTGCCTGGGCGCAGAATGAGTCCACGGCCCCCCAGGACACGACGTCCAACGATGTTCAGGACATCGTCGTGACCGCCCAGTTCCGTGAAACACGGCTGCAGGACACGCCCATCGCCATTACCGCCGTGAACGCCGCCATGCTGGAGGCGCGCGGCCAGACCGACATCACCCAGGTGGCCGCGCAGGCGCCGAACGTCTCGCTGCGGCCGCAGCCGCAAAATGGCGGCACCGGTCTAATCGCGTTCATTCGCGGCGTCGGCCAGACCGACTTCAACTACGCGCTCGATCCGGGCGTCGGCGTTTATATCGACGATGTGTACATCCCGACGCTGTCCAGCTCGCTGCTCGAACTGATCGACCTTGAGCGCGTGGAAATCCTGCGCGGCCCGCAGGGCACGCTCGCCGGCAAGAACTCGATCGGCGGCGCGATCAAGCTTTTCACCGCCAAGCCGAAGGGCGACAATTCGGGCTCGCTGCAGGTCGGTTACGGCTCCTACAATTCGCTGAACGTGCGCGGCATGGCCGACTTCGCGATCACCGAGAACCTCGCGATGCGCGTCTCGGGCCTGTCGCGCAGCAGCGATGGCTATGTCGCGATGCTCGACTATGGCCAGACCCATCCGAATTCGAACGTGAAGGGCAATAATTCGCGCGGTAACGGCAATGCCGACTATCAGTCCATGGGTGGCCAGAACATCACGGCGGTGCGCGCCGCGCTGCGCTGGACGGGCTCCAAGGTCGAGGTCAATCTGTCCGGCGACTATACGCGCGAGCATTCGGAACCGGTGCCGGTGGTGGTGATCGCGGCTGGCGCGCCCAGCGCCAACTTCAATCCCCGCTCGACGGGTCAGTCGCGCGATGCCGTCGGCACGCCGTTGCTGGTCGGCAAGGACGGCAATCCCATTCCTCTGGACTGCCGCTTCGTGCCCGCTGGCCCCTATAGCTGCGACACGGGCGCCAATCTGCAGGGTTATGATCCGCGCTTCGTCAGCTATTCCAACTTCATGGATGCCATGGCGCCCTCGGCGCAGGCGCCGTTCAAGCCCTATTTCTCCCTGCCGATCACCCAGTTCACCGGCTGGGGCGTCCAGGGCGATATCACCTTCGACCTCAACGATAATCTGAACGTGGTCTACATCGGCTCCTATCGGAAGTATGAGTCGAAGTTCGGGCAGGATCAGGACGGCACGCCCGTTCCCATCGCGCAGCTCGACAACCAGCTCAACCACCATGCCTTCACCTCGGAAATCCGCCTGAACTTCAAGGCGGGCGATGGCCTGCTGGAAGGCACGGTCGGCGGCTTCTATCTCGACCAGAAGGGCATCTACACCGCCCGCGTCGACCTCAACTATGTGGGCCCGACCATCGACTTCCTCCACGGTCCGGATACCACGCCGAGCGAGACCAAGGCGGTGTTCGGCACGGTAACGCTGCACCCGATCGAGGGCGCGAGCATCACCGGCGGCATCCGCTACACCAAGGACAAGAAGGACTATACCTACTACCGCTCCAACCCGGACGGCACGATCCCCAATCCCGCGCTTTGCTTCGCCAATCCAGCGGGCGGATCGATCGTTGCCTATCCGAATTGCATCCTGGCCGGCATTTACGGGATCACGGGCAGCTTCAAGGGCGATCGTTGGGACTGGCGCATCGTGGGCGATTATCGCTTCTCGGAGCAGTTCCTGGCTTATGCCTCGGTCTCGACCGGCTTCAAGGGCGGCGGCGTCAATCCGCGTCCGTTCGTTGCCGACCAGAGACTGCCGTTCAATCCCGAGACGCTCACGACCTATGAAGTCGGGTTCAAGGCCGACCTGTTCGACCGCCGGGTGCGGCTGAACGGCGCGGCGTTCCTGAACAAGTACGAGGACATCGTGCTTGGCAAGACGATCTGCCCGGAATCCTCGCTGCCCTCGCCGTGCCTGCGGCCGAACAACATCGGTTCCGCAGACGTCAAGGGCTTCGAGCTTGAAGCGACGATCCGCCCGGCGGACGGCTTCACGCTCGACGGCAGCATCAGCGTGCTCGACTTCAAATATACCAGCCCCACCACCGGCACGCCGGCGGTGCTCGTGGGCAGCCAGATCCCGGCAAGCGGCATCACGCCGTACACGCCGGAGCTGTCCTATTCGGTCGGCGCCCAATATGATTATCAGACTGACATCGGCCTGTTCAGCATCCGGTTCGACGGTTCCTATCAGGGCGAACTCTATTCCAACGCCGAGAACACCATCTGGTCGAAGATCGACAGCCGGTTCATCGGCAACGGGCAGGTCTCGTTCACCGATGCCGACAAGGCCTGGAAGTTCACCTTCGAGGTGAAGAACATGTTCGACAAATATTACTTCCTGTCGAAGAGCGACGTGACGAGCCCCGGCAATCTGGGCGTCGTCACCGGCGTGCCCGGCCTTCCGCGCACCTGGATGGCCAGCGTGAGGCGCAACTTCTGACAGGCGCATGAGATAACAGGAGAGAGAGGAAGGGGTCGGGGCGCGAGCTCCGGCCCCTTCTGCTTCGGAGGCCCATCGCTTTGTGCTAGACAAGAGACGCTTGCCTCTCCGGCGCGAGGCTGCATACTATGATAGGTAAATCGGCCGGACGGAGCACCGCCCGGCAGCTTAGGATCAGGATCGCCCGAAATGCTCATCAAACGGCTCGACCACGTCAACATCCGCACCCGCGACCTGCCCCCGGTCGTCGCCTTCTATCGCGACATCCTCCAACTTGAGGAGCGCGATCCGCCGTCCAATCTCGACAGGACGATGGTGCGCTGGATGTACGATCACAAGAACGATCCGATCGTTCATATCTCGACGCCCGGCGCCCTCTCCTATCATGGCAAAGATGACGACCTGACCGGCAAT
>JAFKLU010000095.1 GCA_017304105.1 Sphingomonadales bacterium | reverse complement strand
CGCCCGCACCGATCCGGCGCGCACCTGCGCAGAGGAAGGGATTGTCGGCGCGCTCACCGGCATCATCGGCTCGATGGCGGCGCTGGAAGCGATCCGCGCGATCGTGCCCTTCGGCCCGCCGGCGGCCGGCAAGCTGATGATCTTCGATCTGCTCTCCCGCCGCTTCCGCGAGATGGCCATCCCCCGCGATCCCGCCTGCCCGGCCACGCTCGCCGCGCACGCATGACCGTCCGCCCGCCGCTCGCGCTGATCCTGCTCGGCGCCGATCCTGCCCGGCTGCACGGCGCGCTTATTCTCGCCCGCGCGGAGCTCGCACTCGGCGGCGCGGCGCGGCTGTTCGTGCAGGGCGAGGCCGTCGCGCTGCTGCGCCCGCCCATCGCCGCGCCGCAGGACGCCGCCTGGCGCGCCGCAGGGGAGCCGACGCTGGCCGGACTGATCGACGAGGCGCTGGCCGATGGCGTCCTCATCGCCGTCTGCCAGAGCGGCCTTGCGCTCGCCGGCCTCGACGCGCAGGCGCTGGACCCACGCATCGAACTCACCGGCCCGATCGCCTTCCTCGCTGCCGTGGACGCAGATACGCGCCTGCTGGCTCTCTGAAGTTCTGCCATCGCACCGCCGCAGGCCATGGATTGTTCCGGCAGCACATGGCGCGCGCCGGAAAGCCGGTCTAAGGAACGAGCACCAAGGGGGGGGGGAGGGGGACATGTTTCGCATAATGTCAGGCCTGATCGCCGTCCTGCTGCTTGCCGCCGGATTGCCCGGTAGGGGACGGGCGCTTGCCCCGCAGGAGCAGATCACCATTCTGGTCGTGATCGACGGCTTCCGCGCCGACTATCTGGAGCGCGGCCTTACCCCCAATCTCGCGGTGCTTGGCGCACGAGGGGTCAGGGGTTCGCTCCTCCCTGTGTTTCCCTCCGTCACCTTCCCCAATCATTTCACCCTGCTCACCGGCAAGACGGCCGAAGAGCATGGCATCATCGAGAACGATTTCGAGGATCCAGTACTGGGTGCCTTCGGCTCCGCCAATCCGCCCAATGTGCGTGATCCGCGCTTCTGGACCGGCGCCAAGCCGATCTGGGTGAGCGCGGAGGAGCAAGGCGTGGGGACGGCCCATTAGCCAGCGTGAAGATGGAGAACGAGCCCGCCGAGTTGCTCAAATGGCTGGACCTGCCCATGGCGGAGCGCCCACGGTTCCTCACGCTCTATTTCTACCATGTCGACAGCATCGGCCATCGCGATGGACCGAACAGCACGGCCCTCAACGAGGAGTTGAAGAAGGTCGACACCGCCATCGGCAATCTCGTCACCGGGCTCGACAAGCGCGGCCTGCTCCAGCGCACCAACATCCTCGTCACGGCCGATCACGGCATGAGCGAGGTCGCGCCGGACAATCGCGTGTTCCTGGACGATCTCATCGATCCGGCGAAGCTCCATGTCATCGCCGCCAATGCCGATGCCCTCATCGCCCCGGCACCGGGCGTCGCACTGGAGGAGGTGGCAGGCAAGCTGGCCGGCAAACATGAGAGGATGACCTGCTGGCGCAAGGAGGACGTGCCCGCCCGCCTCCATTTCAGCAAGCATCCCCGCATCAGCCCGATCGTCTGCGCGGCGGAGCCCGGCTGGCTCATCACGACGCGCGCGCGGTACAAGTCCCCGGCAGCGCCCACCGGCAGCCACGGCTATGATCCGGAAACGCCGGACATGGCCGCCCTGTTCGTTGCGGCCGGCCCTTCCTTCGCGCAAGGCCGGACGCTGCCGCCGATCAGCAATCTGGAACTCTATCCGCTCCTCGTGAAATTGCTCGGCATCCGCGGTGAGGCGACCGGCCATGATGGCGCCCCATTCGCACCGGCGCTCGCGCCCTGAGGCTCAGGCCGCCTCCGTCACGAAGCGGCCATTGTTGAAGTCGTCGATCGCCCGAACGATCTCCTCACGGCTGTTCATCACGAAGGGGCCATAGCCCACGATCGGCTCGTCGATCGGCTCTCCGGTGAGCACGAGCAGCGTGGCTCCGGCGTCGGAGCGGATCGCGACCTCGTCGCCCTCGCGACTGAGCAGCAGCATCTCCGCCTCGTTGGCGCCCTGTCCGCCGCTCACCGCAATACTTCCGGTCAGCACGACGAGCAGCGCCGTATGTCCTTCGGGCAGGCGCAGCGTCACCTCCGCGCCCGCTTTCAGCGCAACGTCCCAGACATTGATCGGCGTGAAGGTGCGCGCTGGCCCCTTGGCGCCGCCATATTCGCCAGCGATGATGCGTGCCGTCCCCGCGCCCTCCGGCAGCGCGACGGTCGGAATGTCCGCCGCGAGGATGCCCTGGTAGGCGCCCGGCGCCATCTTGTCCCTGGCGGGCAGGTTCACCCAGAGCTGCACCATGCGGAATGGGCCGCCGGCTTTCGCGAAGGCCGGCGAATGATATTCCTCATGGATGATGCCGCCCGCGGCGGTCATCCACTGCACGTCGCCCGGACCGATGATGCCGCCATTGCCCGCCGAGTCGCGATGCTCGACCTCGCCGTCATAGACGATGGTCACCGTTTCGAAGCCGCGATGCGGATGCTCGCCGACGCCCCGCCGGGCGCGGGTGGGCTCGAACATGTGCGGCCCCGCATAATCGAGCAGCAGGAACGGGCTGATCGCCTGCCCCAGGCCGTTATAGGAAAAGAGCGAGCGCACCGGAAAGCCGTCGCCCACCCAATGCCCCTGATCATTGCCATGGCGGCTGTGGATCGTCTTCATCATCGGAAATTCTCCAGGGCGGCCGCATCCTCGTGCAGGCCGCGTGCCTGCGTCGATATAAGAGCACCGCACCGGATCGGAAGAGTGCACATCGGCGGCCAGCCCTCCTGCGCGCGGGGCATGACAGGCCCGCGACTTCCTGATACCGAGCGCGCCATGCCGCCCGTCCCGGACGGGCCGGCGGATGCGGGCCGGACTGATCGCTTCAAGCGGATCAGGCATCAGGCCTGCATCTTTTGTGCGCTGTTGATGACACGATTGTACTTTTGTGCCATCGGAGTTGAAATCTAGGTAATAAAAGTTCGCCAGAAAGATTGCTCGACATGCTGGACTTCACGACCCAACCGCTTTCCAACCCCACCTCCGCTGAGGACCGTGCCGCCGCGATGGCATCGCTCGGTTTCGGCACGCTGTTCACCGATCATATGGTGACGATCCGCTACACTGAGGGGCAGGGCTGGCACGATGCGGTCTTGGGTCCGCGCCAGCCCATTCCGCTCGATCCCGCGGCGGCGGTGCTGCATTATGCGCAGGAGATCTTCGAGGGGCTGAAGGCCTATCGGATGCCCGACGGATCGGTCGCGAGCTTCCGCCCGGAAGCGAACGCGGCGCGCTTCAACCAGAGCGCCACGCGCCTCGCGATGCCGCATCTGCCCGAAGAGCTGTTCGTGGAGAGCATCCGACAGCTCGTCGCTGCGGATATCGACTGGGTGCCGGACGCGGACAAGGGCAGCCTCTATCTGCGCCCCTTCATGTTCGCGAGCGAGGCGTTCCTCGGCGTGCGCCCGGCGCGGGAATATATCTACTGCGTCATCGCCTCGCCGGTCGGCGGCTATTTCAAGGGCGGCAAGTCCTCCGTGACGCTCTGGGTCAGCCATGATCAGGTGCGCGCCGTTCCGGGCGGCACGGGCGCTGCCAAGTGCGGCGGCAACTATGCCGCGAGCCTCCAGCCGCAGGCGGTCGGCATCGAGCATGGGTGCGATCAGGTGCTCTTCCTCGATGCGGTCGAGCGCAAGTGGATCGAGGAGCTGGGCGGCATGAACATCATGTTCGTGTTCAATGACGGCTCCATCGTCACGCCGCCGCTTAACGGCTCGATCCTGCCCGGCATCACCCGCGATTCGCTGCGCACCGTCGCCAGCGAAGCGGGCTATACCGTGAAGGAAGAGCCCTACAGCTTCGACCAGTGGATGGCCGATGCCAAGAGCGGCAAGCTCAAGGAAGCGTTTGCCTGCGGCACCGCGGCAGTCATCACCTCGATCGGCGAAGTGCGCTCCACGCAAGGCAATTTCGTGATCGGCAATGGCGACGGTGGCGATGTCGCCCGGACCTTGCGCGAGGCGCTGGTCGGCGTGCAGCTCGGCCAGAAGCCGGACACGCATGGCTGGATGACGAAGCTGGCCTGAGTTCCCTTCCCTCCCCTGGCAGCCTGTCGGGGAGGGAAAGACGGTCAGTCCGTCCCCGCCATCCATTCGCGCAGCAGCGCGACATAAGCGGCCGGATTGTCGTTCATCACGGAATGCGCGGCTTGCGGAACTTCCCGGAAGCGCGCGCCCGCTTGCCGCGCGAAGCCCGCAACCGTGGCCGGCATGGCCTCGTCATGCTCGCCCGCCACGAAGAGCGTGCGGGCGCCCTCCAGCTTCTGCAGCAGGGCCAGCCCGTCATAATCCTTCAGCGTTCCGCTGGCGCTGAACTCGGCCCAGCCCCACATGTGATGGTAAATATCCTCGCTGAAGCTGCGCGGCATCGCCGCCTTGTAGGCCGCGATCTCGTCTGAGGGCGCGAACCGGCGGACGTGGCGGGCGTAGAAGGCGTTCATCGCTGCCTCGCAGCCCGGCCCATTGGAGGCGCCCGGCAGATCGCAAGCATCAAGCGTGCGGCGGATCTCAGCAGGCATTGCAGCGCGCAGCCGGTTCGCGTCGCGCAGCCACAAATCTGTCGAGACGAGCGGCGACTGGAGGATCGCGCTGGCGAGGCTCGCGGGCCGCGTGGCCGCATGTTCCAGCAGCACCGTGCCGCCCCAGCTCGCGCCCAGCACATGCCATCGCTCGATCCGCAGGGCAGTCCGGATCGCCTCCAGCTCGGCGACGAAGCGCGACACCTGCCAATTGGCGGGATCGGCGGGATGATCCGAACGGCCGCTGTCGAGCTGGTCGTAGAGGATGACGGCGCGCTCGTCGGCCAGCACCGTGCCGTTGAGGAAGTACCAGTGCGCGCTGCCCGGCCCGCCATGCAGCATGACGATCGGCGGACGCGGTCCGGCGAGATCGCCATTGATGCGCACATAGGCGCGGCCACCCGGCACGGAGATCATCTCCTCGCGGTCCGGCGCGATTCGCACGCCCGGCATGTGCGGCGCGGGCGGAAGCTCCTGCGCCGCCCCGCGCGTCGCCAGTGCCGCTGCCGAGGATGCGATGGCCGCCCTGCGCGTCATATCCATATTCCCGCCTTTCCTGCCGAAGTGGCATAGCGGGTCGGAGGAAGGAGGTCGACGGCTTACGCCTGCCGCACCAGCCGGATCGGATCGATCGCGCCGGTCGGGCCGAACCCCGCCCAGCCGGTCACCAGATCGAGATCGATGACGATTGCTGCGCCAAGCTCGGCGAAATCGTGACGCTGCTCGACCACCGGCATCGCGTCGAAGATCCGCCGCCGCGTCGCCTCGTCATCCGCAATGCGCGCCCGGCCGGCGAGCTGGAAGGTCGCCCGCGTGCCCTCGTCACGATAGAAGAGCGCGACATGCGGATTGTGCGCAATCGCCTCCGGCATCCCCCCGCCATGACGCGCCCAGAGGCCGAGGCTGTCCGGCCCCAAAGTCAGGATCGATCCCCGCATGGAGAGATGGGGCCGCCCCTCGCGGTCCACATAAGCGATGTACATCGCATGTTTCTCCGCCAGCGCCGTGTCGAAGCGCGCCCGCAGCGCCTCGCTCATCATCATCGGCGTGCCGGGACTGGGCGGCGGCGTGGTGAGGAATTGCTGACAGAAGCGGGTGACGAGGCCGCCCTCGCTCGCAACGGTGAGGGCCAAGGAGCGCCCCGGCCCGCCCGGCCGCGGCTTGCCGGCAAGGATGAGCCCCGGCCGGTCCATCCGCTCCCAGTCGAGCTGCGCGAAGGGCTCGCCCCCCAGCCGCTGCGCCACCGCCTCGCGCCCCTCGATCGTCGCGCTCAATGTCTCATGCGTTGCCTCCGGAGCGAGGATCGCGGCCCATGCCGCCACATCGCCCGGCGCGCGCAGCAGGGCCAGCACCGTCTCGGCCAAATCGCTCATGCTTGTCCTCCCCGAAAACTACGCGCATTCTAACTCGACCTTCGCCGCATGGGGTCAGCCTCAGCGGTAAAATTTTCTGCCTGGAGCCCTGCCATGACCCTGCGCGAAACCGAGATCGATTCCGTCGACATGATCGTCCTGCCGCCGGTGCGGGATCTGGGTGATGGCTTCAGTGTGCGCCGCGCGCTGCCCTCGGCGCACCGGCGCATGGTCGGGCCGTTCATCTTCTTTGACGAGATGGGGCCGGTGACGCTCAATGCCGGGCACGGGCTCGACGTGCGCCCGCATCCGCATATCGGCCTCGCCACAGTCACCTATCTGCTGGAGGGCGAGATCCTCCACCGCGATTCGCTGGGTTCGGTTCAGGCGATCCGGCCGGGCGAGGTGAACTGGATGACCGCCGGGCGCGGCATCGTCCACTCCGAGCGCAGCGCGCCGGACGTGCGCGCGGCGGGT
This sequence comes from Sphingomonadales bacterium, assembly GCA_017304105.1. Lineage (GTDB taxonomy): Bacteria > Pseudomonadota > Alphaproteobacteria > Sphingomonadales > Sphingomonadaceae > Sphingobium. Next base: position 5,862 of record JAFKLU010000095.1, on the reverse strand, counting down.
GGCCCGCTCCACGGCCTGCAGACCTGGGTCGCGCTGCCCCTGCAGCATGAGGAAACCGCGCCGCAATTCTTCCATCACGGTGCCGACGCGATCCCGCAGGCCGATGCGGACGGGGTCACGGTCCGCGTCGTGGCGGGCACGTGCGAGGGCATGACCTCGCCGGTGCGCACCTTCTCGGACATGCTCTATGCCGATGTCGCGCTTGCCGACGGCGGGCGCTACCGCGTCACGGCCGAGCATATCGAGCGGGCCGTCTATGTGATCTTCGGCGCGGTGGATGTGGAAGGGCAGCAAGGCGGCTTTGCGGCCGGCGAGCTGGTGATCCTCAAGCCCGGCGCTGAGATCGTCCTGCGCGCGCGCGGCGCCACGCGGCTCATGCTGGTCGGCGGCGAACCGCTCGGCGAGCCGCGCAACATCTTCTGGAACTTCGTCTCCAGCTCGAAGGAGCGGATCGAACAGGCCAAGGCGGACTGGAAGGAAGGGCGCTTCGCACGCGTGCCGGACGATGCGGAGTTCATCCCGCTGCCGGAGTGAGGCTCCGGCCCCCTTTTTCCCTCCCTCAGTCCCGATCCATCTCCTGAATGGCCCGCTCCCGCGCCACCTGCACCTCGGCATTGCGCGCGAGAGTCTCGAAGGCGGTCATGAAGATATCGAGCTGCTCGGCCGGGATGCCCTGGAACAGGAACTCGCTGCGGCGGACCTGCGTCTCGTCGATGAGATCGCTGATCCGCTGGCCCTCTGCGGTCGGCGCGAAGAAGCCGTGGCGGCGGCCGGGTTTGCCGGTGCGCTCGACAAGGCCGATGTCGATCAGATGATTGACCGTGCGGCCCGCCTGGCTCTGGTCACGGTAGAGCGCGAGCACGAGCTGGGGCCAGCTGATCGGCGGGTTCTTGCACACCTCGTCGAGCACCCAGCTCTCGAAGTTCGACAGCCCCGTCCGGCGCTTGTGCGCCAGCGCCCCGCCGCGCAGCATGTAGGAGCAGAGCGTCACGAACGGCGGCAGCACGCGCGATCGGTCGACGGCGACGCCATTCTCGTCCGGCAGGCCCTCATCGACCAGATCCTGGAAATCGACCTGCTCGCGCTGGTTATGAGCCGAGCTGAGCCGCCGCTCCTGCTCGAACAGCGCGATGGCGCGGCCGAGGAGGATGTCCAGCACGCCGAACAGGGCGACGATCTGCTCGTCGCTGATGCCGAACGTCAGCTCGCGGTTGCGCAGCTCCGCCTGCCTCTGCAGCCGCTCGGCGAGCTGACGCCCGGTCGTGCTGAGGCGGATCGGGCTGCGGATGCCGCCGCGGGAAAGCAGGGAGACCTCGCCCATGCGCTTGATCGCGCGGCTGATCTGCGCCTTGTCGACGCCGCATGCCATGGAAATGACCGCGAGCGTCATCGGCCCCTGCGCGAGCAGCAGCAGCAGGATGCGCCGGTCCAGCTCGTTCACATGGGCGGTGCGCGCGAAGGAGATGTTGGCGCTTTCGCGCGCATCGCGCAGGAACACCCAGAGCCGGGACTGGAAGCTGCTCTGCCGCTCATCCCGCCGCGTCGCGATCCCGGCGGGCTGCGTCGCGGCGATGCCCGCCAGCACCACGTCGAGCTGCGCCTCGAAGCTCGCGCGCCCCTCGCCCGTGCCCGCCGCATTCTGTTCTGCGAGCGCGCAGCCGATGGTGAAGCGATCGACGAGCAGCATCGCGGCGCGGGCGTCGGCCAGGCTGAAGCCGGCGGCGCACATCGCGGGCACGCAATCATGCGCCGATCCGCCGACCGGGAAGATCGTCGGCATCTGCGCGAACAGCAGGCCGCCGTCGCGCCGGCTGAGCATGACGTCCCGCCCTGCCAGCGCGCGGCCGGCAAGCTGATCGCGCCAGCCTTCCGCCGTCACTGCGGGCGCCGCGAGCGCCATGGCCTCGGCCATCGCGACGAGCAAAGCGTCCCGATCGGCAAAATGCTCCTTGATGTGAGCGGCATCGAGGCCCGACCACGCCGCCACGGCCTCGATCGTGCAGCCTGCCAGCCCCTGCTCATCAAGAAGGGCGAGTGCCTTCACCACGATGGCGGCCCTGTCGGCCCCACGGCCGACCGCGACTATCCGCCCAGCCGGCACGGCCTTGGCGATATCCATGTCCCATTCCCCCCGGGGCCGTCCCGGGGCCCCCTCAAGCCTACACGGTTGACCCGAATCCGTGCCAGCGTCAACGATTGTTAACGTGTGTCCCGTTTTCCGGTCGTTTCACGCCGGACAAACGCAATGATTGCCGGACGGGATCATTTGACGACTCATCATTCCCGCGTCAGACAGGCAGCAGATCAAGAAAATCGCCGCCAAATGGCGGGAGGAGCGAGAGAGATGCCGATGGGACGTTTGATGCTGGGCGCGGTCATATTGGGTCTGGGAGCGGGGAGCCTGCCGGCGCATGCCCAGGGCAGCCTGCCCGACCAGCTCGCGGTCTGCGCCCGCATCGGCAAGAAGGATGCGCGGCTCGAATGCTATGATTCGATCGCCCGCGCCGCCGCGCACGGCTCCGATAGCTCCGGCTTCGGCGCTTCCTCGATCCGCACGCCTCAGGCCGCGCCGGCAACGCCGTCCGCGCCGCAACCCGCGCCTAGCGCCTCGGCCCCTGCCGGATCGAGCTTCGGCGCCGAGCAGATCGACCGGCCCTTGGCTGAGCGCAAGGAGCCGGAAGGGCAGGGTGAACTCGCCATCGCCGTCACCTCGGCGCGGGACAATGGCGTGGGCATGTGGCAGTTCAATCTCGCTGATGGCGCCGTGTGGCGGATGACCGAACGCTCCGCCAACTTCCGCCCGCCCGCACCCAATGAAACGGTGACCATCCGCAAGGGCGCGCTCGGCGGCTATCTCATGCAGGTGGGCCGCCAAGCTTCCGTGCGCGTGGAGCGCGTTCGCTAAAACAAAGTCAACGAATTGCGGCATTAAATGCCCATGATGCGCGATGAATTATCAAGATCGGCGGCACGTTGACGGCGGATAAAGTCAACTCTAAACCCGGAGAACGCCGCCGCCTCCGGGCGCGGCGCGGCATGGGAGAGGAACGACGATGTTGGACGTGAGCGGCAAGACAGCCTTCATCACCGGCGGCGCAAGCGGCATGGGATGGGGAATGGCCAAGGCGTTTGGCGAGGCGGGCATGAAAGTCGTGATCGCCGACATCCGCCAGGAAGCGCTCGATCAGGCGATGGAGGGCTTCTCCAAGACCAATCTCGCCGTCTACCCCATATTGCTCGACGTGACCGACCGCGACGGCTGGGCGAAAGCCGCCGACGAGGCCGAGGCGCAGTTCGGCAATATCCATGTGCTCTGCCTCAATGCCGGCGTCGGCGGCGGCGGCATGGTGCAGGACATGAGCTACAAGGATTGGGACTTTGGGCTCGGCGTTAATATTGGCGGCGTGGTCAACGGGCTCGTCACGATGCTGCCGCGCATGCTCAAGCATGGCGAGGAGGGGCATATCGTCGCCACATCCTCGACCGGCGGTTTCTCCGCGGTCGGCGGCGTCGCGGTCTATTGCACCGCCAAGTTCGCCGTCGCGGGCATGATGGAAACGGTCGCGACCGACCTCAAGGACACGCCGATCGGCGCATCGGTCTTCTTCCCCGGCCCCGTGCAGACCAGCCTTGGCGAAACCACCAATGCGACGCGCCCGGCGCATCTGCGCAACGCGGCGCCGCCGCCCCCGCCCGTCGCGAAGGAAGGCGAGCCGCCGCGCCGGCCGGTGAATTTCGATCCCTCGCTGTTCATGAGCCCCGAGGAAGTCGGCCAGCGCGTGCTGCGCGGCATCCGCCGCAAGGATCTCTTCATCATGACGCACCCCGAGTTCCGCGACGGCATTATCGCGCGCAACGAGGCGCTGCTGCGCGCCATCCCCGTCGAGGAACCCGATGAAGCGCGCGCGGCGCTGGTCCGCCAGTTCGGCACGCTCATCTACAACCCGATTTACGACACGCAGAAGCCGCTCACGGAAAAGCTCTGACATTCTGTCTCCCCTCCTCTTCGGAGGCGGGGTAAAGGGTTGCGAGCGACGCGCCGGCATCGCTCGCGCGGTGATCCGTCGCACCATCGATGCACCCCCGACCCTGCGCTGAGGAGGCAGGGGCAGGAGAAAAGGGAGAGGAACCAATGGCCACAATCGTCCGCGTCCATGAGCTAGGCGGCCCGGAAGTGCTGCGCTTCGAGAAGATGGAGGTCGGCGCGCCTGGCCCGGGCGAGGTCCGCATCAAGGTGGAGGCCGTCGGTCTCAACCGCTCCGAGGCCATGTTCCGCGCCGGGCGCTATCCGACAAAGCCCGCTCTCCCCACATTGATCGGCTACGAGGCCTGCGGCATCGTCGAGGCGCTGGGCGAGGGCGTCGCCGGCTTCGAGATCGGGCAGCGCGTCTCGGCGCTCCCCATGTATCCGCTCGGCCAATATGGCGTCTGGGGCACGCAGGCGATCGTCCCCGCGCGCTGCCTGCTGCCCGCGCCCGAGGGCCTGTCCGCGGCCGAGGCGGCGGCGGTCTGGATGCAATATATGACCGCGTTCGCGATCATCGAGGTGGGCGAGGCGGGCATTGGCGACTTCGTCATCGTCCCCGCCGCCTCCAGCAGCGTCGGCCTCGCCGCCATCCAGCTCGCCAACTGGGCGGGCGCCGTCTCCATCGCCGCCACGCGCACCAGCGAGAAGGCGGAAAAGCTGAAGGCCCTCGGCGCACAGCATGTCATTGCCACGCAGGAAGTCGATCTGGTCGAGGAAGTGATGCGGATCAGCGGCGGCAAGGGCGCACGCCTCGTCTTCGATCCGGTGCAGGGCCCCTATGTGGAGACGCTCACCAGCGCCATGGCCGAGCGGGGCATCCTGTTCATCTACGGCGGCCTCTCGGAACAGCCCACGCCCTATCCGCACTGGAACATGGCCTTCAAAGGGCTCTCCATGCGCGGCTGGGTCGCCTCGGAGATCTGGAACCACCCGGCGCGCTACAAAGCGGCGCAGGAGAAGATCCTGCTCGGGTTGAAGCTCGGCAAGCTCAAGCCGGTAATCGCGAAGACCTTCCCGTTCAGCGAGATCGTCGAGGCCAACCGCTTCCTCGAATCCAACCAGCAGATCGGCAAGGTGGTGGTGACGATGTAAGCGGCGGGCACCGCACGAACGCCAACGCGACAGCAGCCACCCCCACAAACATGATTTTGCGCGAATGCATTCAAAGCCTGCGGCAGGCCTCCTTCACCGGAACAAAGGCGCGATACCCCGATTGCCCTGGCTGACCATCCCGATCGTCGCCCTGGCCATCAGCACGCCGTTCACCCGCTCCACCGCCATCGGCTGCGACCCGTCGGCGAGGAACAGCCTGTCCTGCGCATTGCGCACGCGAGGATAGGAGCGGGTCAGCCCCGGCGCGGTCATCATCGTGTGCGACCTGTAGGGCTCCACCTCCGCGAACAGATGGTCGAGCAGCGGATCGGGGAAATAGAGCTGCGCCGTCAGCACGTCGCGGCCATGATAGGCTTTCACATGGATATGCGTGGTGCGCGCACCCACCGCGCCGGGCACCGGCAGCGCAATCACTTCCCAGCCCGGCACGATCGTGTCGAACTCGACATAGCCCTTTTCGTCCGTAACCTGATGGCCGCGCAGGAAGCTCTGCCCCGTGGTGTCCACAGTCTGCAGATCGCCCCCCACATTGGAATAGAGCCCTGCCGCATCGGTCTGCCAGATGTCGATGACCGCGCCGGCCAGCGGAAAGCAGCGATTGTCCGTGGGTGCCAGCATTCCGCCGAGCGTCAGGCCAAGCCGCAGCCGCTCGCCCGGGCGCCCTTCGGCGATCGCGCTGCGCAGGGGCCAGCTGTCATAATAATAGGGACCTTCAACCGCCT
>JAFKLU010000094.1 GCA_017304105.1 Sphingomonadales bacterium | reverse complement strand
CACGGTGAACATCATGAGGGCGGCCAGCAGCAGGCCGGGGATGCCGACAATCATGAAAACGAGCTGCCAGTTGTGGATGACCCCGATCACCGGCACGCGGGTCGGCGGGATGTGCGACAGCATCCCATAGAGGATGCCGCCGATCAACAGCGACAGGGCGGCGCCACCTGCCACGCCTGCGGACTGGACCGCAAAGGCGCGCGGCATCTTCTCGCGCGGCACCGCATCGGCAATCATCGAGAGCGAGCCGGACGTGTTCACCGATTCCGCACTCCCGGTGACGAAGCGGCAGACGAACAAGGTCCAGTAATTCTGCGCCACGCCGCAGACCGATGTCGCCAGGCTCCAGAGCGCAAGGCACCCGGCGATGAGCGTGCGTCGATTGCCACGATCGATGAGCCGCGACATGGGCAGGCCGACAATCACATAAGGCAGAGTGAACGCCAGCCCGAGCAGCAGGCTGACCTCCGTGTCGGACAGGTTGAAATCGCGCTTCATCGGCTGGACGAACAGCGCCATCACGCCGCGATCGACGAAGGAGAGCATCGATACGACGCCCAGCAGGATGACCGTGTACCAGCCGCGCGGGCTGGTGCCGTGCGATGGGGAAGCGGATACCGCCGGCACCGCGCAAGACGGCTTGCCCTTGCTCTCATTCACGCGCTGATCATCCTCTCCGGTCCGGGTGGTCGCCAGTTATCTGGGCAGGTTCATGCCACCCCGCCCCGTGGCACCGGTACGCCCGGAATACCCAACCGGATCCGGTTCAGGCTCTGGAAGCCGGCAAAATAGAGCGTCTGCCAGTCATCGTCGCCCCAGTTCATGTTGATGGGGATATAATCGGACAGGATCGTGCCGATGTGCAACCCCTCGGGATTGAGCACCCAGATGCCGCCCGGCCCGGTGCAATAGAGATTGCCCTCGATGTCGCACTTCATCCCGTCCGGGAAGCCACGTCGATTGTCACCGTTCATGTCGCAGAAGATGCGGTCGCTGCCCAGATCGATCATGCCGTTCGCCTCGACGGTGAAGGCGCGGATATGCTTTCGCCCGGCGCTGCTGTCGTTGATGTAGAGCGTCTTTTCATCCGGCGAGAAACACAGGCCGTTGGGATTGACGAAATCATGGGCGATGCGGTTGATCCGCTTGCCGTCCGGCGAGACGCGATAGACGCCCGCGCAATCCTGCTCGGGATAATGCTCCTCCGGCGTCAGCGGGATCTTCGGCGGCGGATCGGTGAAATAGACCGCGCCATCCGACTTGACGACCACGTCATTCGGCCGGTTCAGCTTATAGCCCTTGTAGCTGTCCGCGATGACCGTCAGTTCCCCCGTGCTCAAGTCCTCCGCATCGACGCAGCGGGAAAAATGATGGCAGCAGATGAGCCGGCCCGCGCGGTCGCGCGTCATGCCATTGGCCCGCGCGGTATTGTCCTTGTCCAGCGTGATCCCTTGGCCGGGCGTATAGCGATAGCGCTTGCTGTCATGGATATCGCTGAACAGCAGATATCCCTTCTCGCGGATCCAGACCGGCCCTTCCGCCGGTCCGTTGGCGCCGCCATAGCCGCTGCCCAGATGCTCCTCGTTTCGGTCGGCCGGGGCGATGCGCAACATGCTCTCGTGCAGAATTTCGACTGGCATTTTTCGTCTCCCCGATCAGCCCCAGAGCGCCTTAGTGGCAAGCGCCGCGCCGTCAGCCATGGCCTTGAGCTTGGCCCACTGCACTTCCTCATGGACGCGCTGCATCGTCCAGCCCTGAGAAAAGCCGCAGTCCGTGCCGGCAATCACACGATCGCGCCCCACCACGCTGGCGTAATTCTGGATGCGCCAGGAAATCAGCTCAGGATGCTCGACGACATTGGTCTGGTGGCTGACGACGCCGGGCACGAGCACCTTGTCCTGCGGCAGCTTGACGTCCTTCCAGACCATCCACTCATGCTCGTGGCGGGGGTTGGCCCCTTCCAGCACATAGAAGCCCGCATTGATCTTCAGGATGAGTTCGATGAAGTCCGTCAGCGGCACGTCCGTCGTATGCGGCGTGTTCATGCTGCCCCAGCAGAGATGGTAGCGCACCCGGTCTGTCGGGATGCCGCGCAGGGCGTGGTTATACGCCTCCACCTGCATTTCCGAGGCGCGGCGCAGCTCTTCCACCGTGGGATTGGTCTTGCCGTAGAGCACCTGGTTGCGGGAAGGCAGGCCGAGATCGAGCTGCACCATGTAGCCCGCGTCGACGATGGCCTTGTATTCCTCGTGCATCGCATCGGCGAGCGCGTAGAGATACTCCTCCTCCGACTTGTAGATGTCGCCCGCGATCGCGTCGGACCGCGAGGGCGTGGCGGCGGGCACGAAGGCATCGGCGAAATCGTACGGGGCCATTGCCTGCTTGAAGTTCTTGAGGTCTCGCTGCAGCTCGGCCTGCCCCTCATAGCTGATCGGCCGGGTGACGACGGTGCGGGGCACGGCCGCGTTCAATGCCTTGTCGATCTTGTCGCGCGGAATTTCCGGCGGCAGCCACATGGTCCGGTACATGGCGCCATATTGCTTCATGAAGCCGGGGAATTCCTCGTCCAGCTTGGGATAATACATGCCTGCGGAGCCAGCGGGTGTCCGCTGGACCTGCTGCACCTCCAGCCCGCCCAGCCGCTTCACGATATAATTGTGAAAGTCGGGCTTGGAGAATTCACCGTCGCTCGGAATGTCGACGCCCACCTCGGCCTGCCGGGCGACCACATATTGGACGCTCTTGGCAACCTCCGCTTCGAAAGCCGCCGGATCGACCGGATTGCCAGCAACCTGGTCAATGACCATCTCCAACAGCGGCGCCGGCCGGCACAAGCTCCCGACATGCGTCGTCAGGATGCGTTCTCCCAAAGCTTTCATTCAATGATCTCCTAGACTTCCTGATCGGACCGGCCGCGACGGCGGGCAGGATCGTGAACATGATAATGATAGGGAGCGACCTGCGTGGCTGGGCCGATGCGCCCGCTGCGTTGATCTTGGCATCGCAGCCCGCCCTCCCGGTGGGGGCCCATGGCAAGCGCGGGTTGTGGACCGCGCTGCCATGGAGCCCAGGAGCACTCAGAACTGGCGGCGCACGGTCAGCTTGAACTCGCGCGGCGGAGCGACGCGGGTGTAGCCGTTAATGGTGCCGATAAGGACCTGATAATGGTACCATTTGTCGGCGATATTCGTGACCTGGAAAAGCGCTGACCAGTCGCCGCCGGGCGCCTTGTAGGCAATCTGCCCGTTGAAGATGGAATAGGGCCTGATGATATAGGCCGGGTCTGGCAGGCCCGTTTGTGGCGTCGGGTCATAATCCTGCTGCGACTGCCAGTTCCAGTCCAGCCGCGGTGTCACCGTGCCAAAGCCCGTCTCGATGTCATACGAGATGTTGGCGTGCATGTTCCATTCCGGCTGGCGGTGATTGCCTGGCGCAAGATAACCGGGCTGGAGCGGGTCCGTGACGCCGGACGTGAACTTGTTATAGCCACCGGACCAGTCGATGCGCAGGCCGTCCGTCGGGATCGCGGTGATGTCCCATTCGAAGCCGCGCACCTTGGCCGGCTTGCCGATGTTGAGCACGAAGGCGATCGGGTCCGGCCGTCCCGGAAACTTTCCGCAGAACTCCGGACTGACGGAGCGCGGATCGGTCTGATCGACGTTGAACCAAGTGGCAACCGGCCCCGGCTCGTTACGGCATTCAATACCGCGCACGCCGGTCGAGAGCTTGCGATAATCCATGTAGAAAGCGGTGAGATTGGTGCGCAGGCGTCGATCGAACAGATCGGCCTTCAGGCCCGCCTCGTAGGAAATGAGATCCTCGTCCGAGGTGGGTGCGAGCTGACGCGGCGTCGAGACGATCGTCGTCAGGCCCGGCGGACGCGAGCCGGATGCTGCGCTCGCATAGAGCAGGATATCGTCGGTGATCTTGAAGTCGGTCGAGATCAGCCAGTCCCAGCGCTTTTGCCCGGACCTGATCGGCACGAGGACGGAGACGGCCTGCGGATTGTCGATGGTGATGGCGATCGACGTGTCGGTAAAGCGCGCACCGCCGGAAACGCGCCATTGATCGGTCAGGCTGTAATCCAGGTGGAAGAAGGCCGACTGGGATTCGTTGCGGCCGGTGACTTTCGACAGCTGGTAGATGTTCGAGAAGCTGATCATGTTGTTCTGCTGGCCGTTCAGCCGCATCAGGAACCCGCCCACGACCCAATCCAGCTTGTCGTCGAACAACTTGCCGTTGAAGCGCAGCTCGCCGGTGAACTGATCGTCCAGATTGTGGAAATGCGAGATCACGGGCGCGAATGGCGAGCCGTCGGCATGGGCCGTGAATTCATTGGCATAGTCGGTGTAGCCGACGATTGCCGTCATCGCGATCTTGTCGGAGAAACGCGCGTTCAGCTTACCGGACAGCAAGGTGTGATGCGCGGTCTTGCCCTGATCGTAGCAGAAGCCATCCGCATAGGGCGTGGGGAATCCGCCGCCGGACTTGTCCAGCGTGGGGCGGCAGTTCGTCGCATAGGTATCGTAAATGCCCCCGTTGCGCGGCGGCGTTACGAACTGCGAGCCGAGCGTGATGCCGAAGGTGTTGTAGATGGCGCGGTGATAGGCCTGCGCGCCGGCGCTGAGTGCGCAACCGGGCGTGTCGAAGCAGGGTGTGCGATAGAGGAGCGACACTTCCGGCGTCTCCTCCAGATCCTCCTCGCGATGCCGCGCGGTCAGAAGCAGGTCCACGTCCGGCGTCGGCTTCCAGAGCAGCTTCACCTGGCCCACGGCGGTGGTGCCACCGCCCAGATGCCCGATCACGCAGCCCCTGTTCAGGGAGTCCGGCTGGAAATAGGGCACCCGCCCCTTGAGCGCCGGCGTGCCCAGCTTGTCCATCATGCAGGAGAAGTCGAGCCGGTTGCCGTAGCCGTCCTGCCGCTCATAGTGGCCGGACATGCGGACCGCCAACGTTTCCGTGAGGCCAAGGTCGATGGCACCGGCCGCTTCCATATGCTTGCGCGAGCCGATAGCCAGGCTGATATAGCCCGAGCCGTCGCCCTGCGGATCTTTGGTGTAGAGCTTGATCGAGCCTGCGAGCGAGGCATTGCCCGAGAGGGTGGACTGCGGACCGCGATTCACCTCGATATGATCGATATCGGTGAAATCCAGCTCCGAGCCGGCGGCGGTCCCGTGATAGATATCGTCCGTGTAGATCGCCACGGCGGGCGGGACGGCGAGGCTGGACGTGAGGCCCTGCAACACGCCGCGCATGCCCATGACCGGGGTGCCGGCGGATTGGGCATCGCCCGGCATGGTCAACAGGTTGGGCACCACCGCGCCAAGCGTTCCGATGTTCGTGACGTTCGCCGCCTCGAGCTGCGTGCTGGTCTGCGCGGTGATGGCGATCGGCGTGTCCTGGATATTCTCGCTGACGTAGCGGGCGGTCACGACGATGTCCTGGATCCCGCTTTCGGATGTGTCCGCCCCCTGCCCCGCTTGCGGAGCCTCCTGCGCGATGGCTGGCTGCGACACTGCCGCCAGCGCGGCAAGGCAGCTGCCGACAAGCAAATGCCGGACGGTGCTGCTGAGGACCTGCGGTGTTACCCCTTGTCCCATTTTATCCTCTCCATTTTTATCGGTGCAGCCATTGCGGCACACCGCAAAAGCTGAACGTGATAACTATGCAGAGGTCGGCACTGCCGAAGCAACGTTGCGGATGCTTATAGCATGTCATAGGTGTACGCTTCTAGGTTGGAGAGGCCTATGCTGCTCAAGCTTGTCACCGAAGATGTGACTTTTGCCCAGTTGCGCACATTTGCCTGCGCTGCGGAGGCAGGCAGTTTCGCAAAGGCGGCCGAGCTGCTGGACATCTCCCAACCAGCAGTCAGCGAGCATATTCATATTCTTGAGGAGCGGCTTGGCCGGCTCCTCTTCGAGCGCCGTCGGGGCACGACGTCGGTCCTCACGTCCGAAGGCGAGGACGCGCTCGAACTCGTGAGGACGATCCTGACGGCCAGCGCCGACCTGTTTGGCGGGGGCCGAAAGCCGGCGCACAAGGAAGTTGTGCGAATCAGCATCGGACCGTTTCTGCGCGAAAATTACGTGCGTCGGCTCGTGCCCCGGATTTACCGCGAGTTCCCCGGCCTGGAGATCGACTTTCACCCCACGATGATGGCGGCCGAGGTTCTTCGCCGGATCCAGAAGGGCGAATATGATCTGGCGATTTTCAGCATCACGGCTGATGAGGGCAATCCACAATATTCCCGCATGATTTGCGAGTTTCCGCTCGCCATGGTCGCCCCGCCGGGCACGCGGGCGCGCCTTGCTGCGGGCGAATGTTCACTCAGGGATTTTCAGTATCTGTTCCCCGGCCGTCGAGAGGATGATTCGCGGCGGGCGCGCAAATTCATTCGTGATCTGGGCCTGGGGCCAGGGACGCCCGTGCTGTACGTCGAGTTCGTCGAAGCGCTCGCTCAGATGGTGGAAGATGGCCAGGGCATCGGCCACCTCGTCCCCACCATTGTCGCCGACAGGATCGCGGCGGGACGGCTCGAGGTCCTGGACATCCCCCTCGCGCCGATGCGTCGGTTCATCTGCCGCTCCCCGCACGCGCCGCCGGTCGCGCGTGAAATCGAGGAGATGCTTTGCGATGTTCTCGCCCTCCGCCATGGCGAGGCCAAGGTCGAGGCTGGGCAGGATTGAGCGTCGCGAGCCAAGCCGGCGCGGTCTTGTGGCGCGCTCTCAATATGGCTCGAAAAACCCGGCTCAGCCGTCCGAAAGGGCGGCTACCAACGCCTTAACCTTCCTCTGCCGCCATTGCGGCAGTGGCGCGATCAGCCAGTAGCCGAGCCCCTCGCGCGCCTCGCCAACGGGTGCAACGCGGCCCGCCTCAATGTCCGCGCGCGCCAGCAGCTCGGGTACGCAGGCCCGGCCAAAGCCGTTCGCCGCCGCGTCGATGGCAAGCCCGGCATCGGCCACGCGCATGATCGCCTTGCCATCCTCGGCCGGGCAGCCGGGCCAGGCGATCGGCGCGTCGATGCCCTTGCCGTCGGGCGCGCCGACGGTGATGAAGCGCGCTTCGCCGAGCGGGAGCCCTTCATGCTCGCCCGCCCCGTCCGCAAGGCGGATGGCGATGTCCAGATTGGCCTCGGTAAAATCGAGCGCCTCGTCCGCCGCCACCAGCAGGAACTGGAGATCGGGCTCGGCCGTGGCATAGCCGGCGAGCCGTCCGCTCAGCCACTTGGCCGTGAGATCACGCGGCGCGGCGATGGTGAGATGCTGGGAGCTTTGCCCGGCCTGCATGGCACGGACCGAATCCTCCAGCTCAAGGAAGGCGCTGCGCAGCGCGGGCAGACCCGCCTCGGCCTCCGGCGTCAGCTCCAGCCCGCGCGGCGTGCGGCGGAACAGGACGACGCCCAGCATGTCCTCCAACGCGCGGATTTGCTGGCCGACGGCCGCAGGCGTCACGGCAAGTTCGTCGGCCGCGCGCGTGAAGCTGAGGTGCCGCGCCGCCGCATCGAACACACGAAGGCCGTTCAGGGGTAAATGGGTACGCTTCAATTGGACACCGCCGGAGCCTGGAGCGCGAAACGGGGAATGCGCACGTCCAGCACGCCGCCCCCCGCATCGAGCATCGCGTAGCTGCCTTCCATCCAGCCGGTCGGCGTGGTGAGTGGACAGCCGGAAACATAGTCATAAGCCTCGCCGGGCTGGATCACCGGCTCCTCGCCGACAACGCCGCGCCCCTCCTTGCGGAACAGGGCGCCGCGCCCATCCGCGATCGTCCAGCGGCGCGTGAGCAGCTGCACGGGCGCGATGCGACCATTCTCGATGCGGATATGATAGGCCCAGAACCACTTGCCGACCTCGGGGTCCGACCGCTCCGCGAAGAAGGTGACGGAAACCCGCACGGTGATGCCGTGCGTCGTCTCGGCATAGGGGAAGAAGGCATCCATCATGCGCGTGTCCTGTGGCCCGGCCCCGGCGCGCACACCGTAATCAAAGGCCAACAGCGGTCAATGCCTGATCCAGATCCTCGATGATGTCGTCCGGGTCTTCCAGACCCACATTGATGCGGATCATGCCCTCTTCGACGCCGGCCTCGGCGCGCTTCTCCGGCCCCATATTATTGTGGGTCGTGGAAGCAGGGTGGCAGAGCAGCGTGCGGGAGTCGCCGATGTTGTTCGAGATGTCGGCAATCCGGAGCGCATTCAGCATCCCCATGGCCTGCTTGCGATCATCGAGGATGAACGAGAAGATCGGCCCTGCGGCGCGCATCTGCTTCATGGCCAGATTGTGCTGGGGATGGCTCGGCAGGCCGGGGTGCAGCATCCGCTCGACGCGGGTCGCCACGAACTTGCCGACCTTAAGCGCATTCTCGGACTGCTTCATGGCGCGCAGTTCCAGCGTCTCCAGCCCCTTGAGCACGATCCAGGCATTGAACGGCGCGATGATCGGGCCGGTATTGCGCTGAAAAGGCGACAGCACACCGTTGATCCAGGCATCCGATCCGCAGACCGCGCCGGCAATGACACGGCCCTGCCCGTCCATCAGCTTGGTGGCGCTATACGCCACGATATCCGCGCCAAAATCCATCGGCCGCTGCAACACGGGCGACGCGAACGCATTGTCGACGACGGTGAGGATGCCGTTCTGCTTGGCGAGGCCGCAAACATATTCGAGATCGACGATATCGAGCGTCGGATTGGCCGGCGTCTCGAAGAAGAAGACCTTGGTGTTGGGCTGGATCGCCGCTTTCCACTGATCGTTATCACGCGCGTCCACGATGGTGTGCGTGATGCCGAAGCGGTTGAGCACATTGTCGAGGATCCAGCGGCACGAGCCGAACGCCGCGCGCCCCGCGACCACATGATCGCCCGCGCTCAGCATACACAGCAATGCACTCGTCATGGCGGCCATGCCGGATGCCTGCACCTTGCAAGCCTCGGCGCCTTCCATGAGCGCGATGCGCTCTTCGAGCATCTGGACAGTGGGGTTCTGGAAGCGGGAATATTGCATCCCCGTGGCCTCGCCGGCGAAGCGCGCAGCCACTTCCTCGGCGCTGTCATAGGTGTAGCCCGAGGTCAGGAAGAGCGCTTCGCTCGTCTCGCCCTGCTCCGATCGCCACGTGCCGCCGCGCACGGCCTGCGTCGCGGGGCGCCAGCGGCTTGTGAGGGAACGGTCTTGTCCACTATGCTTCTTCATGCGGCCGCTTCTAGTCGCTCCCTTTCCGGGGTCAATCCGGCATGAATGTGACGAACCCCTCAAAGCCCCGCCCCTTTGCGGCGCCCGACCGGCGCGATCGGGGCATTGCGGCGCTGTTTGCGCTGGCGGCGCTGGTCCTCTTCCTCGTGCGGATTACCGATCCCGCCAAGCTCAATTTCGACGAGACGCATTATGTCCCGGCGGTCCGCACGCTGATGGCCTTTGCCGATCTGGCCAATCCCGAGCATCCGCCGCTGGGCAAATGGCTGATCGGCATCGGCATGGCGCTGTTCGGCGACAATCCCTTGGGCTGGCGCATCATGAGCGCGGCCTTCGGCGCCATATTGGTCGGCTCGGGCGTGATGGCAGCGCGCTGGCTGCTCGGCACGCGCGCCGCGGCTGTGATGAGCGGCATCCTGCTGCTGCTGAGCCCCACGCTGTTCATCCAGTCGCGCATCGCCATGCTCGACATCTTCGGCGTCAGCTTCATGATGCTGGCCTTCTGGATGCTCGCGGCCAGCGCCCGCACGGGCTTTCGCCACCGGGCGGGACTGGCGCTCGGCGGCCTGTTCCTCGGCCTCGCCACTGCCTGCAAGTGGAGCGCCGTGCCGATCGTGGCGGCGGCGATCGGCCTCTATCTAGTGGTGCGTTGGCGTGATCGCGGCCGCTCCCTGCGCACGGAGGAGGTCAGCATCACCGAGGGGCTGATGTGGCTCGGCCCCTTCGCGGTGCTCGCCTATCTGGCCACCTTCCTGCCCTATCTCTTCCTGCAGCATGGCGCCGTGTCGCTCGGCGGCATCCTCCCGCAGCAGTTCGAGATGCTGCGCCTGCAAAGCTCGCCGATGGGATCGCACACCTACCAGAGCGTCTGGTGGCAGTGGGTGCTGATGCTCCGGCCGATCTGGTATTTCTACGAGCCGGTCGATGGCATCCAGCGCGGCGTGCTGATGATCGGCAATCCCGCGATTTGCTGGGGCGGGCTCGTTGCGCTGCTCGTCTGCCTCGATGACGGGATCAGGCGCGGGCGCCCGGCGCTGCTGGTGGTGGCGCTGCTGTGGGCGGCCTCGGTCATCTTCTTCGTGGTGATCCCGAAGGAAGTGATGTTCTACTACCATTACTTCCCGGCGACGCTGCTGCTCTGCTTCGCCACCGCCGGGGTGCTGGACGCGCATTTCTGGCAGGATGGCCAGCGCCTCGTGCCGATCCTCTTCATCGGCTTCGCGGCACTGCTGTTCCTGGAATTCTATCCCATCATCTCGGCCGCCGCGCTCGGCGATCCGCAGGATTTCAACCGCTGGATGTGGCTGGATAGCTGGCGCTAACCCCGCCACATCCCGCTCGCACAGGCTCAGAGCGCGGCGAGCACCGCGTCGCCCATCGCGCTCGTGCTGAGCGAGCCGCCCAGATCCGGGCTGCGCGCGCCGCTTGCGAGGGCCTTCGCCACGGCCGCCTCGATGCGATCTGCCGCCTCGGCCTGGCCGAGCGAGAAGCGCAGCATCATCGCGGCGGAGAGGATGGTGGCCAGCGGATTGGCCTTGCCCTGCCCGGCAATGTCGGGCGCGGAGCCGTGGATCGGCTCATAGAGCCCCTTGCCGTCCGCATCGAGCGAGGCGGACGCGAGCATACCGATGGAGCCCACGCACATGCTCGCCTGATCGGACAGAATGTCGCCAAACAGATTGCCGGTCACGATGACGTCGAACTGCCCCGGTTTGCGCACCAGCTGCATCGCGGCATTGTCGACATACATGTGGCTGAGCTCGATGTCCGGATAGTCCTTGGACACCTCGATCACCACATCGCGCCAGAGCTGGCTGGTCTCCAGCACGTTCGCCTTGTCCACCGAGCAGAGCTTGCCGCGCCGCGCGGCAGCCGCGCGGAAGGCGCTGTGCGCAATGCGGCGCACCTCGGCTTCGTTGTAGGACATGATGTCATAGCCTTCGCGCAAGCCATCGGCGGTGGTGCGCATCCCCTTCTCGCCGAAATAGACGTCGCCGTTCAGCGCGCACACGATCAGCAGATCGATCTTTTCGGCGACTTCCTTGCTCAGGGTCGAGGCATCAGCCAGCTCGGCGAACATC
>JAFKLU010000093.1 GCA_017304105.1 Sphingomonadales bacterium | reverse complement strand
GCTCGCCCGTGCCCCCGCCTAGGGGGATGTCGTTGAGATCCGCATTCTCGGCGGTCACCTCGACCGAGACCGGATCGATGTCCGAAGCGAGGACATGCGCATGCGGCCACAATGTCATCGCGGCGAAGGCGAGCAGGCCGGTGCCGGTGCCGACGTCCGCGATATTGCCGAAGCGGTGGCCGCTGTCCCGTAGCCGCGCAATGGTCAGCAGGCAGCCATAGGTGGTGGCGTGCTGGCCGGTGCCGAAAGCGCGGCTGGCGGGGATCAGGAAATTGGTGAAGCCGGGGCGTTCCGGCTCGGCCGGATCGTGGCGGACATGGAAAGGGCCGGCGCTGATCGGCTCCAGGCCCGCCTGACTCTGCGTGACCCAGTCCGCGTCCGGAACGGCCTCCAGCCGATAGTCGGTCCCGCTTGGAAGCTGGGCGAGGATGGTGTCGATCGCGGCGGCGTCCGGACGGCCTTCGAAGATGATGTCGAGCTGCCAGTCGTCGGGCCGGCTTTCATCGGGCTCGCTGGCGATGATGGCGGGCGGCGCGGGCCAGTCCGCGAACAGGCTGTCGCCTTCAAATTGCAGATGCTCGGCTTGCGCGCGCGTGCAGGGCAGCGTCATCTGCCATGCGGTCGCCGCGGGAGGGGGTGCGGAAGACTTGACCATCGGACCTCTCTAGCGAACTCCCCGCCTTTTGGCAGCGGGCAATTGGTCCGGGTTGGTTGGCCTCCTGACGCGCGGTTGGGTCAGCCCGCCGCGCGCTGGTCTCCCACGGTCTCGACGAAGCTCAGCGAGCGGCTGCGCAGGCCGCCCAGATGATTGCGCACCTCGGTGAAGCCGCTTTCCAGCTCGTCGATCTCGGACGCCACGATCTCGGTGTCCTGACGGATGGCCGAGATGTTCGACGACATCGAATCGGCGGCCAGCGCGGTCTCGTCGACGGCGGCGGTGATCATGGTGACGGTCTGCGACTGCGCGTCCATGGCGGTGCGGATGCGCATGCCCATGGACTGCACTTCCTGAACGGTGACCCGAATGCGCTCGTTGGTCTCGACCGACTGGCGCGTGGCATTCTGGATGGCTGCGATCTTCTGGGCAATGTCGTCGGTGGCGCGGGCCGTCTGGCTGGCGAGCGACTTCACTTCCTGCGCGACCACGGCGAAGCCACGGCCGGCATCACCGGCGCGCGCCGCCTCGATGGTGGCGTTGAGGGCGAGGAGGTTGGTCTGGCCGGCGATGTCGCGGATGAGGCCAAGGATCGACTCGATCGATTGCGCATGCTCGGATAGCGCGGCGGACATCGTCACGGCCTCGCCCGCCTGCGCGGATGCGCGGGCGGCGACCTCGGCGGCCTGATCGACCTCGGTGCGGGCTTCCTCGATGGCGCGGATGAGGCCCGAGCTGGTGTGCGCCGCCTCCCGCATGGCGATGGCGGACTGCTCGGCCGCGGCGGCGACTTCGCTCGCCTTGTCGAGCATGCCGCGCGTGGCGCTGGAGGCCTCGCGCGCCTGATCGCGCAGGCGATCGCCCAGATCGGCGGCCTTGTCGATCTGGCCGGTCAGCAGCTCATATATTTCGGTGCGCTGGCGCTCGCGCTCCAGGCGGTCCTGCTCGCGGATTGTGTCCCCATAAGCGGCGCAGCAAATCTCGACCTGAATGAGCGCGATGTAGCGCATCGCGCTCATGAGGTCGGCGCGCTCGGCAGTGTCGGCGACGGCCTCGGTGATGATCTTGCGGCAGCGGTCCACCACGCAGTTGATGGTGAAGATCTGCGTACGGATCGACAGGCCCAGCTTGATCGAGCGGATCAGGAATGCGCGGCATTCCTCGCCCCAGCGCTCGCCCGCGAAATCGCCGAGCAGATGCCGGTGGAAAGAGCGGGCATTCTGGCGGATGGCGTCCAGTTCCGCCGCGCCATGCACCCTGGTGCCGGCATTGGTCATATAGGCATCGAAAGCGGCATCGCCGAGCTCGTCCACGCGATCGCCGAGTCGGTCCAGGATGCGCGCGGCGAGCGGGGCAAGCTTGCCCTGCGGATCGAACTCACGCAGGCGCTCGGCCATGGAGATGGTGTCGCTGTTCACTGCGATCATGACTGACTTATCCTCTACCCGCCAAGGCAACAAATGAGCACACGCGGAGCGGGATAGCGGCAGTTCGTTAATCCCCGGCTAACGACGCTGCGGCCTGCGCGCCGCCAAGTGTGAGGAAAGGACGCTGCGGCAGGTGGATCGAGCCGGGCATTGCGTCCCACCTGCGAACCAAGGTAAACAAGATCAGTTAACGTGGGAGATCAATAGTGGGTAAATATCTGGTAGCGGCCTTGTTGGCCGGGGCATCTATGCCCGCGCAGGCGGTACAGCTAATTGCTTATGTCGACGTGACCGAGACCACGGTTTACGATTATGATTGGGAGGTCTCGGAGAGCCGTGGCGTGTTCCCCGTGACTTTTTCGGGCAATGATCTCTCTTTTATGAGTTCACATGGCGCACCCGGCGCGCCTTTCTATCTCTGGGAATGCCCGGAATGCCTTGAGGCCTCTATTTCCGGGAGCAAGCTGGTGCTTGATCTGAGGCCCGAACTCTTCCTGATGGGGACCTATCGCCTGGAGTTGAACTTTGATCAGTCGGTCGCTCCAGATTTGTCTAATTTGGGTCTGCTGAACTTCGTCTCGGGAAGTTTCCGCGCTGCGGGTACCGGGCGGTCTTTTCCAATAACGGATATATCGGGCCCGGTCGTCTCGCTGGCCGTGAGTGCGCCCGAGCCGGCGAGCTGGGCGCTCATGATCGGCGGCTTCGCGCTGGCGGGCGGAGCGATGCGCCGCCGCCGCTATCAGGTCGCCGTCGCCTGATCGACACCGGCGCTCCTGCGGGGGCGCCGGCAACCCTGCCTGCCCGGCGGGAATGCCGCCATGGCGGCCGCGAGTTTCGATCAAAGGGTCAGCGAACATTTGCAGTATGGCGGCTTTGCGCTAAAGGGGCGGCACTTCAATCCACGATCAGGATCGCTTGCCATGGCGCAATCCCGGCAAAGGCCGCTTTCTCCGCATCTCTCCATCTGGCGATGGGGTCCGCATATGCTGATCTCCATCCTGCACCGCGCAACCGGCGACGGGCTGGCCATTCTGGGAGGCCTCGGCCTCACCTGGTGGCTGTTCGCTGCGGCAAGCGGGCCGGCGGCTTATGCGACGTTCCAATATTATGTCTGGCAGGCGGAGGCGGGCGACATGCTCGGCCTCATCGCAAACGTGATCGGCCGGATCGTGCTCATTGGCCTCAGCTGGGCCTTCTTCCAGCATCTCTTCTCGGGCCTGCGCCATCTGGTGATGGACATGGGCGCCGGTTACGAGCTGCAGACCAACCGGCGCTGGTCGTCGCTCATTCCCGTCCTCTCGGTTCTGGCGACCATCGCCTTCTGGGCCTGGATCTTCGTGGGGAGGGCCGGCTGATGGGCAACGGAACACGAATCGGTCGCGTGCGCGGCCTGGGCTCCGCGAAGAGCGGCACCCATCACTGGATCGCCCAGCGCTTCACCGCCATCGGCAATGCTCTGCTGGTGAGCTGGCTGGTCGCGAGCCTCGCCATGCTGCCGGCTTATGATCACGCCGCCGTGTCCGGCTGGATCGCCCAGCCGATCGTCGCGGTGCCGCTGATGCTGATGATTGTGAACGTCTTCTATCATATCAAGCAGGGCCTGCAGGTGCTGATCGAGGACTATGTGCACGATGAGGGCCTCAAGTTCGCCACCCTCATGCTGCTCCATTTCTACGTGATCGGCGCGGCCGCCGTCGGCCTGTTCTCGGTCGCTCGCATTGCCTTTGCCGGAGGGGCCCTCTGATGCCCGAAGCTTACAAGATCATCGACCATGTCTACGACGCCGTGGTGGTGGGTGCGGGCGGATCGGGCCTGCGCGCGACCATGGGCATCGCCGAGAGCGGCCTCAAGACCGCCTGCATCACCAAGCTGTTCCCGACGCGCTCGCACACGGTGGCCGCGCAGGGCGGCATCGCCGCGTCGCTTGGCAACATGGGTCCGGACCACTGGACCTGGCACATGTATGACACCGTCAAGGGCTCCGACTGGCTCGGCGACCAGGACGCGATCGAATATATGGTGCGCGAGGCACCGGCCGCCGTGTACGAGCTGGAGCACGCAGGCGTGCCCTTCAGCCGCACGGAAGAAGGCAAGATCTATCAGCGCCCGTTCGGCGGCATGATGCAGAATATGGGCGCCGGCCCGCCGGCGCAGCGCACCTGCGCAGCCGCCGACCGCACCGGCCACGCCATGCTGCACGCGCTCTACCAGCAGAGCCTGCGCTACGACGCGGACTTCTACATCGAATATTTCGCGCTCGACCTCATCATGGAGGATGGCGAGTGCCGTGGCGTGATCGCCATTTGCATGGAAGATGGCTCGATCCATCGCTTCCGCGCTCATGCCGTGGTGCTGGCGACGGGCGGCTATGGTCGCTGCTACTTCTCGGCCACCTCGGCCCATAGCTGCACCGGCGACGGTGGCGCGATGGTGCTGCGTGCCGGCCTGCCGCTGCAGGACCTGGAGTTCGTCCAGTTCCACCCGACCGGCATCTACGGCGCCGGCGTTCTCATCACCGAGGGCGCGCGCGGCGAGGGCGGCTATCTGACCAACTCCGAAGGCGAGCGCTTCATGGAGCGCTATGCACCATCCGCGAAGGACCTCGCCTCGCGTGACGTGGTGTCGCGCTCCATGGCGATGGAGATCCGCGAAGGGCGCGGCGTCGGCAAGAACAAGGACCACATCTACCTGCATCTGGATCACATTGATCCCAAGGTGCTGGCGGAGCGCCTGCCCGGCATCACCGAGACCGGCAAGATCTTCGCCGGTGTCGACCTGACCCGTCAGCCGCTGCCGGTGGTCCCGACCGTCCACTATAATATGGGCGGTATTCCGACCAACTATCATGGCGAGGTCGTCACGCTGAGGGACGGCAATCCGGACGCCGTGGTGCCGGGCCTGTTCGCCGTGGGCGAGGCGGCCTGCGTGTCCGTGCACGGCGCGAACCGTCTGGGCTCGAACAGCCTTATCGATCTCGTGGTGTTCGGTCGCGCGACCGGCAAGCGCATTGCCGACATCGTCAAGCCCGGCATGGCGCACAAGCCGCTGCCGGCGGACTCGGCCGATCTCGCTCTCGCGCGCGTCGATCATTTCCGCAATGCCAAGGGCGGCACGCCGACCGCGACCATCCGCCTCGACATGCAGCACACGATGCAGCGCCACGCCGCCGTGTTCCGCACCGACGGGCTGATGGCCGAGGGCATCGAGAAGCTTGAGAAGGTCTATGCCGGCATGACCGACATCGGCATCAAGGATCGCTCGATGATCTGGAACACCGATCTCATCGAGACGCTGGAGCTGGACAATCTGATCAGCCAGGCGCTGTGCACCATCAAGTCCGCGCGCAACCGCAAGGAAAGCCGCGGTGCGCACATGCACGAGGACTTCCCCGATCGTCATGACGAGGAGTGGATGAAGCATACGATCAGCTGGTTCGACGGCTGGGGTGGCAAGGGTGGAGCGGTGACGCTCGATTCCCGCCCCGTCCACGATTACACGCTGACCGACGAGATCGAGTATATCGCGCCGAAGAAGCGGGTTTACTGAGCCGATGCCCGGCCGCTGCGGGTCATGCGGCTATGCGCATGGCCGATAGCGACCGGGCCTGGCGGCGCTGGGCGGAGCTGGACCCCTATTTCGGAGTCTTCGCGCTGGATCGGTTCCGCCGCGCCTCGTTCGCGGCGCATCGGGAGGAGTTCTGGCATGCGGGCCGGGTCCATGTGGACGATCGGCTGGCGCTGGCCAAGCAGCATTTCGGCCCCCTGAAGCATGCCCGCGCGCTCGATTTTGGCTGTGGCGTTGGACGCCTGACGCTTCCGCTGGCGCAGCGGTTCGACGAGGTGCTGGGGCTCGACATCGCGCCGGCCATGCTTGAGGAGGCGGAGCGCAATGCGCGCGAGGCCGGCCTCGCCAATCTCGCCTTCGCGCTGTCGGATGACGCATTGAGCGCTGCGGAGGGGCAGTTCGATTTCGTCATGTCCTGCATCGTGTTCCAGCATGTGCCGGTGCGCCGGGGGCTCGCGATTCTGCGCCGGCTGCTCGATCGCGTGGCGGACGGCGGTGTCGCCTCTGTGCAGCTGTGCATCGATCGGCGTGACACGGCCGGGCAGGCCGCGCGCTACTGGGCACAGCGCCATGTGCCGGGTTTCACCGCCCTGCTGAACCTCATGCGCGGCCGGCCGGCAGGTGAGCCGCTCATGCAGATGAACGCCTATCCGCAGGAAAGGATTCTGTCGCTTTCGCAAGCGCTTGGCTTCGATCCGCCTATCATCGAGACGCATCTCCATGGCCGCTTCCTGACAGCGGAAATCCTCATGCATCGAGTGTCGCAACCCCGCGGCTGATCACCGTTCGGGACCACCGGGCCAAGTTGCGGAAGGGGCGCCGGGACGCTGCCGGGGGCAGGCGCCTCGGGCCATCCTCGCAAGCACAACTCCATAGCCGGACGAGCCGGCTACAGAAAAATCGTGCTACAGATATTTAGTGGAATGTGGCGACCCACTCCTGCAGTCAGCCCGTGGATCGGGTGAGAGCCTGCTTGATCCGAAGCTTTTGCTTCTTGAGGGTCGCTACGAGAAACGAATCGGGCACGGGGCGTGCGATCTCGTCCCTGATCCGGGCTTCGAGCCCGGCATGTTTGGCGTGAAGTGCGGAAACATGGCCTGTGTCCATCATGTCCTCCTTAGCCATTGCGACAAATGGACAAGTAGTTAGATCACCTTTCGGGAGGGCTGTCGCGTGCAATTTTACACTTTTGCGACAAGCTGAGGCTGGCGTGCCATCGGCGTGGCCCCTCTCTAAGCTTTGGGAATGAAAGACTTTTCATTCATGTCGCGATGCTGCAAGAAAGACTGCCTGCATTGATTTTTTGTTGCGGGGGGATGGCGATTGCAGGCCGGGGTGTCGGGGTGCAATGATGCCTTCGGGCGCTTCATCAACGGAGGTTTCGAGTCGGTGTTGTCGATGGAGGAAATCGAACAGCGGCTGGAGGTTCTGCGCGTCGAGCATCGCGATCTGGACTGCGCGATTGGCGCGCTGAGCCAGCTCAGCCAGCGCGATCAGTTGCAGCTCGCGCGCATGAAGAAGCGCAAACTGCGCCTGCGCGATGAGATCACCATGCTGGAAAACAGCCTCATTCCGGACATCATCGCTTAACCTTTGCCGAGTCGGGCGCCCCGTTTCGGCACGGCTGCATTCTTCCGCCGCACAAACCCGTTGATTTGAGGTTAATCGGCCTGACAGCCGGGCGGGACTATGGCAGCAAGATGGAAATGAGCGACTCGACCAACTTGCTGAACCAGTTTGATCGGCGGCTGATCGACGGACTCTATGTTGAGGCGATGGTGCTCGCCGACGAAGCGCGCTCCTTCTTCGATCATCGGGCGGAGGAACATCGCGCCGCGCTCGGTCAGGTCGAGCGCGTCGAGTTCGCCTGCGAATCGCTCAAGGTGACGACGCGGCTCATGCATGTAATCGCATGGCTGCTCACCCAGCGGGCGATCCTCAACGGAGAACTGCCCGAGACGGTTCGCGGAGAGGAGCGCTATCGGCTGGGCGAGGCGGCGGTGACCAAGGACGGTCTTGCCGAGCGGTTCGGCTTCGACATGATGACGCTCATCGTCGCAAGCGAGGATCTTTACAGCCGCGTCGCGCGTCTGGAGCGGCAGCTTGCCGGGCGTATCCGCGAGGATGCGATGGTGCCGCTCAGCCCCGCGCGTGATCTGCTGATCCGGCTCGAACGCGCCTTCTGATCTCTGCATTGCGGCATCCTGTCGCGCTTTGGCCCTTTTGCGGCCGTCAAATCCGGCCGAAGTCTCTGAAGTCGCTTGCAGTCGGCCCGCGAACTCATAGACAGAGTGCCATGTCGCTTCGGTCGAGCTCGGGCTGGTCTTACTATGTGGGGTGGGTCGCGGCGATGCAGATCGCTGTCACCGGCCCTGCGCTGGCGCAGCAGGCGCCCGCGCCGCCGCCGCCCCAGGACAGCGGGCTCGATCTTGACGACATGCCGGACATCGGGCTCGACTGGCCCGACCTGGATGCACCCGCTCAGCCGCTGCCGGTCGATCCGCCGCCCGAAGAGACTGCGAGCCAGGCCGAGCCAGACGTGACGGTGCCGGTCCCGCCCGATCTTGCGCTGGACAGCGAGGAGGTGGCCGCAGAGACGGGGCCAGAGCAGCAACGGGCCGAGAGCGATGCACTCGCCGCGCTCGATCCGGGTGCGCCGCTGCGGTACAATACAAGGCTCCAGGGCTTCGGCGAGGCGGCCGACGCAACCCTGCTCACCCGCTTCGATGCGCTCTCCGTGCTGAAGCTGGGCGAAGGCGACCGCGCCAACATCGCGCAGATCCGCCGGCGCGGGCAGAGCGATCTGGAGCTTGCCGACGAGCTGCTTCGCGCACGCGGCTTTTATGACAGCCGCACCCGGCTGGGTTTCGATGTCGATGGCGGGACCGACCCCAGCGTCAACGCTGCGCGGGCTGTTCGAGGTGAAGGCGGGCGATCCGGCCGATACCGACGCGATCCTCGCCGCGACGGACAAGTTGCGTCTGGAGCTGGGGGAGGGTGGCTATCCCTTCGCCGATGTGCGCGACCCGGTGCTCACCGTGGATCACCAGCAGCGCGAAGGCCTCCTCAGCCTCAATGTGGAGACGGGCAGCTTCCGTCGGTTCGGCGAGATAAAGGTCAACAGCGCGGCGCCGTTCGACGCGCGGCATGTCGCCATCATCGCGCGCTTCAAGCCGGGCGAGCACTACAACCAGAGCGATATCACCGATCTCAACCGGGCGCTGGTCGCCACCGGGCTCGTCTCGCAAGTGACGATCACGCCCGAGGAAGGCAAGGATGCCGAGACGGTCGATCTCGCCATCTCCATGGCGGCCGCACCGCCGCGCACCATCTCGGGCGAAATCGGTTACGGCACGGGTGAGGGCGCGCGCATCGAGGCGAGCTGGCAGCACCGCAACTTCTTCCCGCCGGAAGGCGCGCTCACCGTGCGCGGTGTGCTCGGTACGCAGGAGCAGAGCCTGACCGCGACTGTGCGCCGCAACAACCTTGGCCGGCGCGACCGCGTGCTCAACTTCGAGCTGAGCGGCGCCAACGTCAACCAGCCGGCCTATCAGGCGCTCACGGCCGGCATCGCCGCCAGCTACGAGCGGCAGACCAACATCATTTTCCAGAAGGACTGGACCTGGTCGCTGGGCACGGAATTGCGGATCAGCGACGAGCGCGACCTGTATGGCCAGACGCAGATCCCGCGGCGGCGGACCTACATCATCGCCGCGCTGCCCAGCGGCATCACCTATGACGGCAGTGACGATCTGCTCGATCCGCGCGAGGGTTTCCGCGTCGGCGCGCGCATTTCGCCTGAACTGTCGTTGCAGAACGTCGTCTTCTCCTATGTGCGCGCGCAGCTCGATGCCAGCGGATACCTTCCGTTCAATGATCGGGTGACGCTGGCGGGACGCTTCCGCCTGGGCACGATCGTCGGCGCGCCGGCCGACCGCATCGCCCCGACGCGGCGCTTCTATGCGGGCGGCGGCGCCTCCGTGCGCGGCTACAGCTATCAGGCGATCGGCCCGCGCGATCTCAACAACGATCCGGTCGGCGGCCGCAGTATCGGCGAAATCTCGCTGGAGGCGCGCTTCCGCTTCGGCAGCCTCGATCAGTTCGGCATCGTGCCGTTCATCGATGCCGGCACCATTTCGCCCGATCCCTGGCCAAGCACCAAGGAAGTGCGCGTCGGCGCAGGCCTGGGTTTCCGCTACTACAGCAATTTCGGGCCGATCCGCATCGATGTCGGCACGCCGATCAATCCGCAGGCGGGTGACCCGCGCCTGGGCGTCTATGTCTCGCTGGGGCAGGCTTTCTGATGGCGGACGAGCCGCTCTCCCCGCCGCCCGCCGAGGCGCCAGTGCCCCCGGCGCGGCGCAAGCGGCGCTGGCATTGGCTCAGCATGACCGTCCTGCTGCTGGTCGCGGCGCTGCTGCTGGCGATCTGGGGTGGCGTGCGCTGGCTGGACAGCAGTGCGGGCCATCGCTTCATCATCGGCCAGATTGCGCGGTGGGAGCCGGTGACGGGCCTGCGCGTGACGGTCGGCTCGATCGAGGGGAAGATCTTCAAGTCGCTGACGGTGCGCGATGTGCGCCTTGCCGATCCCAAGGGCGAATTCGCCCGGATCGCGCGGGCTGACCTCAGCTGGTATCCGCTCGGCTGGCTCTCCAACCGCCTCGATATCGACCGGCTGCACGTTTACTCGGCCGATCTCCACCGCCTGCCGCAATTCCGCCCGAGCGAGGCGAAGGGGCCGATCCTGCCCGGCTTCGACATACGCCTCGCCGATTTGCGCATCGACCGGCTGGGGCTCGGCGCGGCAGTGACCGGGCAGCGGCGCACCCTGCGCGCGATCGGCAAGGCCGACATTCGCTCGGGCCGCGCGGTCGTGAGCCTGCTCGCCACGTCTGCGGACACGTCCGACGTTGCCCGCATCGCGCTCGACAGCCGGCCGGACGACGGCAAGTTCGATATCGACGCGGTGATCGCGGGCCCGCGCGGGGGTATCTTCGCGGTGCTGGCGGGGACCGACCGGCCTGTCGCGCTCAGCATCAGGGGCGACGGCGACTGGAAGCGCTGGCGCGGGCGGCTGATCGCGCTCAGCGGGGCGCAGCTCGCCGCCAATCTCGCGGTCACGATGCAGGAGGGGCAATATGGCATCCACGGCCCGGTCGCGCTGATGGGGCCGCTCGCGCCGCTGGCCAGCTTTGGCGGCGATGCGCGCGCGCGGCTCGATGCTGATCTGCGCTTCGACAACCGGCTGCTTGCCGGCACCGCGGCGCTCGGCCTGCGCACCGCGCAGCTCAAGGCGACGGGCGGGGTCGATCTCGCCCGCAACCGGTTCGACGAGCTGCGCCTGGAGGCCGCCATCGGGCAGCCGGGCCGGCTGGTCGCGGGGCTATCCGGCCGACCGGTGCAACTGAAGGCGCGGCTGGCCGGGCCGTTCGCTGATGCCGAGCTTGCCTATCTGCTCACCAGCGCGGAGCTGCGCCAGGGCAGCGTCGTGCTGCGCGACCTGCGTCTCTCTGGCGAGGGGCGGCTGACCGGGAGCAAGGGCAGCTTCCCCGTGCGCCTCACCGCCGGATCGCTGGCGGTGGGCAATGCGTCGATCGATTCCCGGCTGCGCAATCTCGTCGTGGATGGGCGCATCCAGCGCGATGGCAATGCGCTGCGCATCGCGCCGACCGCCATCCGCGCGAGCGGTTTCACCGGGCAGCTCGACGGGCAGGCGGATCTGGGCGGCGGCGCCTTCGCGCTCAATCTCAAGGGCGGCTTCACCGGTCTCGAATTCCAGGGGCTCGGACGGCTCGATGCCGACGCGGTCCTGCGGCTCGCCAAGGCATCGCGCGGTGCGGTCGCGGTTTCCGGCACGGCGCGCGCCAGCATGCGGCGGCTCGACATCGGCTTCCTGCGCGATCTGGGTGGGGGCCTGCCGGTGCTGAACAGCGACTTCTCGCTCGGCGAGCAGGGACGCATCGCGCTGCGCAACCTGCGCGTGAGCGCGCCCGCGCTGAGCCTTGCGGGCAACGGCACGGTCGACGGTAGGGGCATGCTGGCGATCACCGCCGCAGGGCAGCATCGCTCTTATGGCCCGCTGCGCATCACGCTGGCCGGCAATGCAGCGCGCCCCGAGGTCGACCTGCTGCTCGAGCGGCCGCTGCCGGCGCTGCGCCTCGCCAATGTGCGGGCGCATCTGGCGCCCAACGAGCGTGGCTATGCGGTGACGGCGCAGGGCGGATCGATGCTCGGCCCGTTCCAGGGGGAAGCGGCGATCCTGATGCCGGCCGGCGGGCAGGCGAGCATCGCGCTCACCAATCTGGGCGTGGGCGACGTGGTGGTGAAAGGCGACATCGCGCCCGTCGCGGGCGGGCTGCAGGGCGTGTTGACGCTCTCCGGCCCTGCCGAGGGCAAGATCGACCTGTCCGTCGTGGAAGGTGTGCAGAAGCTCGGCGTCAACATCGACCTTGGCGGCGCCAACTTCGCGGGATCGCCTGCGATCACGATCAATCGCGGCACGATCCGGGCGGATGTCCTTCTGAAGCCCGGAGCGGTGACAATCACCGGCAATGCGCAGGGCCGGGGCATGCGAATCGGCGCGCTCCGTGTCGGGCGCTTCGTCGCGGGGCTTAACCTCGTCAACGGCGAGGGACAGGCGACCGTTGCGATGACCGGGCGCAATGGCCGCGCCTTCAATCTCCAGTCGCGCGCGGTGATCGCGCCGGAGCGGCTCCGGATCGATCTGGCAGGATCGGTGGACGACCGCGCGATCACGCTCGACCGCTCCGTCGTGCTGACCCGGGAGGATGACGGCTGGCGTCTCGCTCCGGTGACGATGCGCATGCAGGGCGGCGCGCTGCGCCTCGCCGGGCTGGTGGGGGCGACATCCACCCATGTCCAGGCGCAGATGCAGGGCCTGCCGCTCGCGCTGCTCGATCTGGCCAACAGCGATCTTGGCCTCGGCGGCACGGCGGATGGCCAGCTCGCGTTCGACTGGCCTCGCGGCGGCGTGCCCAGCGGCACGATGAACCTGCGCATCAAGGGGCTCACGCGCTCCGGCCTGGCGCTGAGCTCGGCGCCGATCGACATCGGCGTCAACGCCGCGCTCAACAGCCAGCGCTTCGCGGCGCGCGCCGTCTTCGCCAAGGGTGGGGCGGTCATCGGGCGGGCGCAGGCGCTGGTCGCGCCACTCGGCACAGGTTCGCTCACCGATCGGCTGTTCCATGCGCCCCTGCGCGCGCAGCTCCGTTATGGCGGCGACGCCGAGACGCTCTGGCGGCTCACCAATGTCGAGATCATCGCGCTCGGCGGCAATGTCCGCGTGAGCGCCAATGTCGGGGGCACATTGTCCGATCCGCTCATCCAGGGGACGCTGGCGGCGGACAACGCCCGCATCCAGAGCCCGGTCACCGGCATGTCGCTGACCGGGGTGGCGGCGCACGGCACGTTCAGCGGGTCGCGGCTCACCATCGCGGACCTCAAGGGCAATACCTCTGGCGGAGGACGCGTCGCAGGCGCAGCGGCGTTCGACATTTCGGCCGAGCGCGGCATCGGCATGGACATCAATCTGCGCGCCGAGCGGGCTGTCGTGCTGGACCGCGACGATGTCGGCGCGACCGTGACGGGGCCGCTGCGTATCCAGTCCTCGGGCAATGGCGGTGTCATTTCGGGCGATCTGGACGTGGTGTCGAGCCGCTTCATGCTCGGTCGCGCCTCGTCTGTGGCGGAGATCCCGCAATTGCGGCTCGTCGAGATCAACCGCTCGGGCGAAGAGGTGGAGCGGGTCCGCGCGGCGGCGCCCTGGCGGCTCGACGTGCGGGCACGGGCCGCCGAGGGGCTGCGCGTCGAGGGGCTCGGCATGCAGAGCGAGTGGTCCGCGGACCTCACCATCGGCGGTCTGGTGACGGCACCCGCCTTCCGCGGCACCGCGACCCTGATCGGCGGAACCTACGATTTTGCCGGCAAGCGCTTCGATCTGCGGGAGGGCCGGCTAACCTTCCCCGGCACCGTGCCGGTCAATCCGCAGCTCGACATCCGCGCGACCGCCGACGTGCAGGACCTCTCCGCGACGATCACCGTGACCGGCACCAGCCTTCGCCCGATCGTGACCTTTTCCAGCATTCCGGCCATGCCGCAGGACGAACTGCTGGCGCGGCTGCTGTTCGGCACGTCGATCGCCAATCTCTCGGCGCCCGAGGCGATCCAGCTCGCCTCGGCTGTGGCTGCGTTCCAGGGGGGCGGCGGCGGACTCGACCCGATCAATGCGGTGCGCCGCGCCACCGGGCTCTCACGTCTGCGCATCCTCGCTGCCGATCCGACCACCGGGCAGAAGACCTCGATCGCCGCCGGCAAGAATATCGGCCGCAGGCTCTATGTGGAGCTGATCAGCGACGGGCAGGGTTATAGCGCGACCCGCATCGAGTATCAGATCACCCGCTGGCTCGCGCTCATCTCCAGCGTATCGACCATCGGCCGCCAGAGCGTGGCGGCGCGGGTGTCGAAGGATTATTGAGCGGTCGAGGGCAGTGCGCCGGCCGCTTCCCCCGCATGCCATACGGTCGCGAAGGTCTCGTACATGTCCAGCGCGACGTCAGGCGCCAGCAGACTACCCTTGTGGAGCCGCTCGAAATCATCGAGCGTCATGTTCGGCTGGCTCTGGCGCAGTTCCGCCAGCGCCTCGATGGCTTCCGCGCGCCGTTCCATCTTCTCCAGATAGATGACGATGTCCTTGAGCGCGAATATGAACGAGGGCTGGAAGAGCAGCGCGAGTTCGGTCGCCTGCATGGCCTGCTCATAATTGCCGAGCATGAAATGCGCGCCGGCGCGCTGGATGAGGCGCACATGGGCGGCAATGCCGCGCGGCGCGAGCCGGTCGCAGGCATCCAGATGGCGCAGCGCCTCCTGCGCCCGCTTGAAGTAGATGCACACCAGGATCATGGCGGTGTGGCTCGCCTCGCGGTCCGGCGCGATCTGATAGGCGCGCTCCGCGCAGCTTATTCCATCCCGCCAGAGTCCCGCAGCGCAGAAGGCCTGGGCGGCACCGGCCAGGGCGGAGGGGTTGTCGGGCTCCAGCTTCAGGGCGCGCCTTGCGGCTTCTAGCGCTTCCTTGCGCAGTTCCGCATCCCGGCCCCCTGTCAATTGCCAGAAGGCGATGGATGTGGTCATGGCGAGCTGGGTATGCGCCGCTGCATAATCGGGCGCGAGCGCGACGGCCTGACGGGCCAGATCGACGCCGTGTCGGATGGTCTCGGGCGTTTGCTGCAGGCTTGAAGACGAGGCACGCAAGAGCAGCTCCCAGGCGGTGAGGTTGCCCGGTTTCCTGAGCGCGCGTTCGATCTCGATCCGCACGACCTGAACGCCAAGCTGGCCGGCGACTTCCGAAACCAGCTCCTCCTGCAGCGCGGCCAGATCGGCCAGGGGCTTGTCGAACTTCTGCGTCCACAAGATGGCGCCATTGTCTGCATCGACCAGCTGTGCGGTCACGCGCAGCGCGTCGCCCACGCGGCGCAGATTGCCTTCGAGCACGTAGCGCGCGCCCAACTCCTCACCCACGCGCCGCACATCATAGGCGACATCCCGATAGATGCGCGTCGCGCTGCTGGAGATGATCCGGGTGCCGCCAAATGGTGGAGAGGGCGGCGATCAGATCCTCCACCATGCCCTCGGCAAAGACATTGTCGGCCGGCTCGCCCGAGCGATTGGTGAAGGAGAGAATGGCGAGCGAGGGCACGCCACGCTCCACGGCGGGCACCGGCACCGGAATGTCAGGTGCTGTCAGCGCATCCTTGGCCGTCCCGCTGGCGACCACGCGCTTCACATCCT
Source organism: Sphingomonadales bacterium (assembly GCA_017304105.1). Taxonomy (GTDB): domain Bacteria; phylum Pseudomonadota; class Alphaproteobacteria; order Sphingomonadales; family Sphingomonadaceae; genus Sphingobium. The sequence continues at coordinate 4,386 of JAFKLU010000093.1, read as the reverse complement.
CCACGAAGCCGCGCCAGGCGAGGTCCTGCCCATTGCCCTGCCAATGGGTGAGCTCGGCCGTATGGGTCAGCTCGAACATGATCGGCTTGTCGCAGGGCTCGATCGTCGCGGGGACGAGCACCTTGTTGCGGTCCCCCAGCGTCGCCTCGGCGCGCACCCAGCGCGACACGACCGAGCGCGGCGACCAGAGAACGACAACGGCGCGCGATGTGCGGACGGCATTCTCGATCACTTCGTCATAGGTATCGCCCGAGCGCAGGGTAACGTCCCACCACACATCGAGCCCCTCGCGCCGCAGCGCCTCCGCAAAGCGCCGTGCCGTCGCCATGTCCTCATGGCTGTAGGAAATGAATACGTCGGGCCTGCTCGTCATTCGATAGCCTCAAGACGCGGGGGACTGGAGATCGAACCGGATCGATGCCGATATTGCGCGCGCACTCCCCATTGACGCAGGGGAATTGGTGCCGCCGGGGCGGAGACGGAGTCAATCGAATTATGCGTGCCCAAAAGGGCTGCTTCAGGAGCACAGGGGCCAAGAGACGGAAAAGACCCCGAATTTCTCCGGGGCCTTTCTCATCGGTTATTGGTGAAGCAGCTTGATCAGGCGAGCTCGCCGATCACCGCCTTCTTCTCCATGAATTCCTCAAGGCCAAATTTACCGAACTCGCGGCCATTGCCGGACTGCTTGTAGCCACCGAAGGGCGAATTGAAGTCGAGGCCGCCCGCGTTCACGAACACGCTGCCGGCGCGGATCCGGGGGACCAGCTTTGCGGCTTCGGCCGGATTGCCGGCGATATATGCGCCGAGGCCATAAGGCGTATCGTTGGCGATCTTCACCGCCTCATCCACGTCCTTATACTTGATGACCACGATGACCGGGCCGAAGATTTCCTCGCGGGCCGGGGTCATGTCGTTGGTCACGTTGGCCAGGACGGTGGGCTTCACATAATAGCCCTTGTCATGGCCCTCGGGCTTGCCGACGCCGCCGGCGGCAACGGTCGCGCCTTCATCGATGCCCTTCTGGATAAGGCCCTCGATCTTCTCATACTGGCTCTTGTTGACGACCGGGCCGATATGGCTGCCCTCCGTCAGCGGATCGCCCACGGGCTTCTCGCCGAAGATGCCGGCGAGCTTCTGGACCGCCTCATCATACTGGCTCTCATGCACCAGCCAGCGCGTCGGGGCGACGCAGCTCTGGCCGCTGTTGAGCAGCACGCCGCCGGCACCGGCCGGGAGAGCGAGATCGAGCGGGGTGCCGGGGAGCACGATGAAGGGCGACTTGCCGCCCAGCTCCTGATGCACGCGCTTGACCGTATCGGCAGCCGCCTTGGCGACCATGATTCCGGCGCGGGTCGATCCGGTGAAGCTCACCATGTCGACGTCCGGATGCTCGGCGAGCGCCTGGCCGACGGTCGGCCCATCGCCCTGGACGAGGTTGAACAGGCCGGCCGGCACGCCCGCGGCATCGAGCACTTCGGCGAAAATCGCGGCGGAGGCGGGCGTCTCCTCGGACGGCTTGAGGATGACGGCATTGCCGGCGGCGAGGGCGGGCGCGACCTTGGCGACGATCTGGTTCATCGGCCAGTTCCACGGCGTGATGAGCGCGACGACGCCGATCGGCTCGAACACGACCTTGTTCTTGCCGGTCGATTCCTCCTCCTCGAAGCCCTTCAGCGCCTCGATGGTGGAGCCGAGATGGCCGAGGCCCGAGCCCGCCTGCGCGGTGGAGGAGGTGGAGATGGGGCAGCCCATTTCGGTGCTGATCGCCTCGGCGATGTCCGGGATGCGCTTCTGATATTCGGCGACCACGCGGCCGAGCATGGCGATGCGGTCTTCCTTCGAGGCGCCGTAATTGGCCTCGAACGCGGCGCGGGCGGCCTTCACGGCCTTGTCGACATCCGCCCTGGAGCCGAGCGTGACTTCCGTGCAGGCTTCTTCGGTTGCGGGATTGATGACCTCATGGCGCTTGCCGCCCTCGCTCTCCACCCACTGGCCGCCGATATAATGCTTGAGATAGCTGTATTTCACCGATCCGCTCCTGCATGACTCTGTACGTTCCGCGTACATAATCGGGTCGCGTGAAACCGCAATGACGGGGCGGTCGATTTCAAGCGTCTCGGGGCGATGAAAATGATTTTGTCCGAAAATTTTACGGACTGGCGATGCCCGGCGATGCGCCTGCCTCTTGTCTCTCAGCACGAGGACGACCTACAAGGCCGCCAGTCCCATTCGACCAGGAACGGAAGCCTCATGACCAGCTCCACGCAAACAGCCTCTGACCTCGCCAAGGAGATTTCGCGCATTTTTGCCCTGCAGCAGGCGCATCAATGGGATGTCAAAGCCTCGACCGCGGAGCAGCGCAAGGCGAAGCTCGCCAAGCTCAAGGCGGCCGTGGAGGCGCATGCCGATGACATCGTGGCGGCCGTGAAGCAGGATACCCGCAAGCCCGAGGGGGAGATTCGCGTCACGGAGGTGCTGAACATCACCGCGAACATCCAGCGCAATATCGACAATCTCGATGCGTGGATGAAGCCGACGGAGATCACGCCCTCGCTCAACCCGAACGACAAGGCGCAGATCGTCTATGAGGCGCGCGGCGTGTGCCTCATCCTGGGGCCGTGGAACTTCCCGCTCGGCCTCACGCTCGGCCCGGCGGCGGCGGCGGTGGCGGCGGGCAATTGCTGCATGGTCAAGCTCACCGACCTGTGCCCCGCCTCGGCGCATGTGGCGGCCAAGATCATCGCCGAGGCGTTTGACGAGAAGGAAGTCGCGGTGTTCGAGGGCGATGTGAGCGTCGCCACGGCGCTGCTCGAACTGCCCTTCAATCACATCTTCTTCACTGGCAGCACGCGCGTCGGCAAGATCGTGATGGCGGCGGCGGCCAAGCATCTGGCGAGCGTGACGCTGGAGCTGGGCGGCAAGTCCCCCGTCATCATCGATGAGGGCGCGAACATCGACAAGATCGCCGCCGACCTTGCCGGCGCCAAGCAGTTCAACGGCGGCCAGGCCTGCATTTGCCCGGATTATGTCTTCGTGAAAGAGGACCAGAAGGACCGCCTGGTCGAAGGCTTCAAGGCCAATGTCGCGAAGAACCTCTATTCCGAGGATGGCGCGATCAGGAAGGAAAGCATCGCGCAGATCGTCAACGAGGCTAATTTCGCGCGGGTGAAGGGCCTGTTCGACGATGCGGTGGCGCAGGGCGCGACGGTGGCCGTGGGCGGCACGCTCGAAGAGGCTGATCTCACCGTCCACCCGACCATGCTGACCGACGTTACGCCGCAGATGAAGATCCTGCAGGAAGAGATTTTCGCGCCGGTGCTGCCGGTGATGACCTATGACAATCTCGATCAGGTGATCGGCTATATCGAGGCGCGCGACAAGCCGCTGGCGCTCTACATCTACAGCGATAATGAGGCCAATGTGCAGAAGGTGCTGAACCGCACCTCATCGGGCGGCGTGACCGTCAACGGGGTGTTCTCGCACTATCTGGAGAACCAGCTTCCGTTCGGTGGCGTGAACCAGAGCGGCATGGGCAGTTACCACGGCTATTTCGGCTTCAAGGCCTTCTCGCATGAGCGGGCCATCTATCTGCACCAGTAAGGCTGGCGGGCGGGGGCGGCTCGGTAACATTCCGCTCCCGCAAGGAACTGCACCCCGGCCCGCGCCGGGGTCAGCTCGGCGTGCGGCGCCCAATGCAGGCGCCGCACGCCTCCGGCATTGACTGGACCTCGCTCAGCGCCGGGGGCAAGATCGCTCGTTGTCCGGACGGGATTATCCGGGCGGCTGGCCGGACGGCGGCAGCTGCTCTGCCGGCCTCGCGCATCCCGACAGAGACAGGCTGCCCGACCCTTCAGGGCGTCGCGTAGAGCTTCGCCTCGTCTGCGCGGCGGTTCTTCAGGCCCTGCATGGCCTTGCCGTCATTGTAGATCCACTTGCCGAACTCGGCCCTGGCGCCGGCATAGTCCTTCGCCTTGTGCTTGCTGGTGAGCGTGGCGGAGAAGATCTTGCCGGTGTTGTAGTGGAAGGAGACCAGGGCGTTGAACTGGTTCTGCGTGGTGGGGGCGTCGCCGATCGCCCGGGCGACCTCGTTCACATAATGGATCATGTCCTGATCGAACCGGGCATCGCATTGCGCCTGTTGCCAGACCACGCCCTTCTTGATGTCCGGCCCGGTCGATCCCCAGCCGATCGTCCAGGGTCTGCCGTCCGCGCTGCCGGGGTCCGGATAGGCGGCGAAGCTGCCATTGCCGAGCGGGCGGTGGCAGCCTTCCCATTTCTTGATGAGCCTGGCGCCCGCCGCGCCGAGATGGAAGCCATAGGCTGCCGGCTGGGACGGGGAGGGCGCCAGGGGATGAGGCGGGGGCGTCTCGCTCGCGGGCAGGGCGC